>DBNT01000157.1:7269-7610 GCA_002299835.1 Nitrospiraceae bacterium UBA665
CTTTCATCTCATCCTTGAATTCCCTTATTTCTGCCTCAGTGCGCATATGAGACATTCCAACATTCTTTATAAATTCTTCAAGCACTATCTCAAGTCTGGAAACCCTTTGTTCTGTTGCTTGCATTTAAATCCTCCTTAACCTGCCATTATAAGCCTTTTGGTTTGGGTTTAAATAAAGTATAGCATAAAATGGACGAATTAGCGTGGCAAATTTAGTGTCTTTAAAAAATAGGGACAGCTACCATTTATTGACATAAAAGGAAGACCTCGCAGGGAAAATAAAAAGAACAAAATAAATGGTAGCTGTCCCTATTTTTTAGGTTCTACTGGGACTTGTGTGG
>DBNT01000154.1 GCA_002299835.1 Nitrospiraceae bacterium UBA665
ATGCTCCTATGTCTATTTCTGGGATAGCAAGCGATCCCGTCAAGGCAGAGGGAATCAAGAGAGTCTCTCCCGTCAAGGGAGAGGGAATAATAGGGAAAATTCTATATCGGGATTTAGGTAAAAACTAAAGAAATGCCAAAGAAATGGATATTCGCGGCTATTTTTCGCTTGTCCACAATCTTGGATCAATCGCATCCCTCAGTCCCTCACCAACAAGATTGTAGCTCAAAACAGTAATTAAAATAGCAAGACCTGGAAATAAAGACAGCCACCATGCCACAATTATATTGTCCTTTCCAGATGTCAATATATTCCCCCAACTCGGATCCGGGGGCTGCACTCCAAGACCTAAAAATGAAAGCCCTGACTCAACTAAAATAGCGCCTGCAATGCCAAAAGTAGCTGCAACAAACACTGGCGAGAGGGCATTTGGCATTATATGTCTAAACATAACCCTTAAATTGGATGCCCCGATAGCCTTTGCTGCCATTACAAAATCCCGCTCTTTCAGAGTCAAAAATTCAGCCCTCACAAGCCTTGCAACATCCATCCAGCCTGTAAGTCCTATTACAATCATTATGGTAGAAATACTCGGCTCAACTATGGCTATTACAGCAAGTATAAGAAAAAAAGTCGGAAATGCCAGCATCATATCAACAAACCGCATTAATACTGCATCAATTTTGCCGCCATAGTAGCCCGATATTGACCCTACAATAATTCCTATAGTTATTGCTATGCCAACGGCAATAAAGCCTACCATAAGCGATATACGAGCGCCCCATATCATCCTTGACAGAACATCTCTGCCTAATTCATCAGTTCCAAAAAGATGTTCACTGCTCGGAGGGGAAAGGACATTATAAACATTAATCTGTGTAGGCTCATAGGGAGAAATTACAGACGCAAGTATGGCAATCATTGCAAAAAAGACAATAATTATCAAGCCTAAAACCGACAGCGGATTTTTCTTAAACCTATGCCAGATTATTTTAAACATTTACTTACTCGTCACTTTTTACTTTTTACTTCTTACTTTCCCTTTACCCTTACCCTCGGATCTACAAGCGCATATGACACATCAGCTATAAGGTTGCCAATTAGTGTCAATATAGCGCCTATAACGAGTATGCCCATAATTGTTGGATAATCTCTTGCCATTGCAGATGCGTAAAACAATTGCCCCATTCCGGGTATTGCGAAAATAGTCTCAAATATAACACTGCCGCCGATAAGACCCGGCACAGATAAGCCTAGAATTGTGACTATAGGCATAAGCGCATTTCTTAAGGCATGATGCACAATTACATCTGACTCCTTAAGTCCCTTTGCCCTTGCAGTCCGTATATAATCCTGCCTTATCACTTCAAGCATACTTGAACGGCTATATCTGCTTAAACCAGCTATGCCGCCAAAGGCGCTCAAGCATACAGGCAGTATCAGATGCCTTGCCCAGTCTATTATTCTTTCAAGTGTTGTCATTTCAGATACATCTATGCTCTGAATGCCTGATATTGGAAGCCAGCCCAAGTTAACGCCAAAGATAATCATCAATATTAATGCAAGCCAAAAAGTTGGAGTGGAAAACCCTACAAATACAAAAACTGTTGTAAGCTTATCAAATAGTGAGTATTGTTTTGTAGCAGATAGCACCCCGATGGGAATTGCTATTGATATTATTAGCAAAATTGATAGGGCATTGATTGTAAGTGTAACAGGTATTCGCTCCTTTATTTTATCCACTACCTTTTTACCATCCACAAAGGAAATGCCAAAATCCATTGTCAAAAATCTTCCAAGCCAGTCTAAATACTGAATATGAACTGGCCTGTCAAGGCCGTAAATTTCTCTTAGTCTTTCCCGAGCTTCTGCAGCCGCTTTGGGCGCCATTTCCACTTCAACGCCAACAGGGTCTCCGGGTGCAAGATGTATAACTCCAAAACTGATGAGGGTTATACCGAAGATAAGGGGTATCATCAATAAAAGACGTTTTAGGATATATGGAAGCATATAACTAACTTAAAGTATAGAAAAAATTAAAGTCAATATCTGCTGTAAATCTCCTTCATCTCATCCGTGAAACTGCCATCTTCATTATAAACAACCAATGGACTCTCTATCTTCAATCCCGGACGGCCGCCCTTCACAGCCTCTACCAGCACCATTTTAGCATCCGAGGATATATGCGAGTGGACAAACCGCAATCGTTTCGGCTGCAGTGCGTTGCCTCTCATTATATCAATTATTTCGGCAAGCCTCTCCGGAATATGGATGGCGCAGAACCTTCCTTGATGCCTCAAAAGAGATGACGCTGATTTAACTATGTCAGACAAAGATACCATTATTTCATGCCTTGCCATTGCCTTTTCATCGCCGATGCTCAGACGGCCTGTCTTTACCTTTCTGAAGGGAGGGTTTGAGACAATAAGGTCAAAAGAGTTTGGAGTTATGAGTTCAGAGTTAATTTTAGAGTTTAGAGTTTGGTTTATCGCTGGACTCTTGACTCTTGACTCTGTTTTGCTTAACTCTAAACTCTTAACTCCAAACTCTTTCACATCAGCTATTACTACTTTGACCCTATCATCGAGATTGTTTAGAACGACATTCTTCTCTGCAAGCCTTGCAAGACTTTTTTGGAGTTCAATTAGTATAACTTCTGCATGCGGATATTTTTTTGCAAGGAGTATTCCGATAATGCCGGAGCCTGATCCTAAATCAGCGATTTTTTTGACCCTCGGCAAATTAATGAATGAAAAAAGCAGAAGCGCATCTACTGAAAAGCGATAGCCGTTTTTGCTTTGATATATTTGAATGTCCCTTATGCTGTCAAGGGTAAGCATGAGTTTTATATAAGCAAGTTTGCAAATTACACAAATTCTTTCAATGTCTATATAAATTAACATATATCGCTTTTAGAGGACAATTGAGGCAATACTGACCATAATCCGTAATCAAGCAAAGCAGGCATGGCTTCAAAGCCTTTAGCGATGCGATAAGATTATTTATCTGCCTGTTTTT
>DBNT01000139.1 GCA_002299835.1 Nitrospiraceae bacterium UBA665
ACATAGCGACTTGAACTACCAATAAAAACAAGTGATGAACCAAGATTTTTAGTAATAGGCAAAATTTCAGAAAAATATTGATCCGGGATTATAACTTATAGGAGCAACAAGACAAGAATTATTTCAGTGCGTAGGTCGAGAAAAGAGGGGGTTGATATATATGAAGGCTATCAAGGCTAAAGAAATTGACAGAAAATTTGATGAGGGTGAGGATATTTCTGAATATCTTGATTTATCAAAAGCAAGAAGACATGAGCAGGAACAAAAAAGAGTAAATGTGGATTTCCCTTTATGGATGATTCAATTATTAGATAAAGAAGCAAGACGCTTAGGTGTTCCCAGGCAATCTATAATCAAGCTCTGGGTAGCAGAGCGTCTTGAAAAGGCAATCTGACTATAGCTGATTTTAACAAATCATTCGTGCGGATGGCTGATAGCCACCGCTGATTTTGGTCGTTAGATGAATAAATATAGGGATGAATTCAGTCTTAATCATCAATGGGGTAACTCACAGTTTTTCCTCAAAAGTAATCTCTCTGAAATAAAAATATGAGGAAACAATATCTTTTCAAAGAGATTATTTTTGAGGAATGCCGCTCATAATTCCTGCTCTAATCGTAAAGACAAGGCTTATTTTTCAAATATCTTTATCTTTCCGTATTCCCCATCAAACCCCGGTGCAATGTGAATATCGCCTTTGCGCATGAGGGATATGGCTTCTTTCATAAGTGCTGAGCTTGCTGACTCAATATCTTTAAGCGGCACATCTGTAAGTATTTTAAATTCGCTGCCGAGCTTTTGAAGAAGGTTTTGATATTCCTTATCCACAGCCTTGCTGTTTGCGCCAACCTTCAAGACCTCCGCAATTATTTCAGGCAAAGGAATAATCGAATAAAAAGACGGGGAACCTTTTGGCTTAAAGCCTTCATCCCTGTCAGCGAGCTTTTCTACCCTGTGCATTACGCCCACAGTAACTTTTTTGCCGCATACAGGGCAGAGATAATTATGTTTTATTGTTTCTTTTGGAGACATGCTTATGCCGCATGTCCTGTGGCCGTCATAATGATATTTGCCCTCTTCAGGAAAGAATTCTATGGTGCCGACAAATCCCTTTCTTGTCTTTATCGCTTCCATTATTGCCTTATATGAAATTTCCGTATCAAAAATATTAGCTTCACGCCCTATCTTGGAAGGTGAATGCGCATCAGAATTGGATATTAGGGTTACTTTATCCAGAGCAGAAAACCGCCAGTTCATAAGTGGGTCGGATGAAAGACCTGTTTCGATTGCATAGATATAAGGGGTTAAATCTTCAAAGCATTCTTCAAAAGAATCAAAGCCCGACTCTGCGCCAAATATTGAAAAATGAGGGGTCCACGCATGAGCAGGCACAAGCATACCTTCAGGCGCTTCATTTAGAACAATCTTCAAAAGCTCCTTTGCATCAAGCCCAAGTATCGGCCTTCCGTCAGCATTGAGATTTCCTATTTTTGCGAGGGCTGTGTTTATCTTTGCCGCGCTTATAAAATCAGGCACGAACAAAATTGAGTGTATCTTCCTTGTCTTTCCGTTCTTGCTGTATATGCAGCTTATCTCCGCGGTGAGCATAAAAAAAACATCAGCCCTGCATGAATCTGAAATGCCATCTGTCCTGAAATCCTTTCGCAGTTTGAACAGCCCGTTACCGGAGGCTTTTAGTTTTTCGTTGAGTTCTTTAAACCAGCCGGGATGCGTAAAATCTCCTGTTCCGATTACTGAAATACCCTTAAGCTGCGCCCATCTCCATATGCTTTCCGGCGACATATCTTTGCTTGTCGCCCGTGAATATTTTGAGTGGATATGGAGATCTGCAATAAAGCGCATGGAGGATTATAACAGAACTAGTAAAATCTCTTCTTATTCATGCTATTTCTCCGATGACTGTTTCTCCTGCCTTTACCTTATCCCCTACCTTAACTTTAATATTGACATCTTTGGGAAGAAATACATCCAGCCGGGAACTGAACTTTATGATGCCATATCGCTGTCCTTTTTTTAAGGTATCGCCGGGCTTAACCCTGCATACGGCCCTCCGTGCAACAGAACCTGCAACCTGACGGACAAGGACCTTGCCATATTTTGTGTCAAGGAGCATGGCAATATTCTCATTCTGTAATGATGCCTCATGTTTAAAGGCTGATAGAAATTTACCAGGTGTATGAACGACTGACTCCACTGCCCCATCGCATGGCGACCTGTTTACATGGACATTTAAAGGGGACATAAATATGCTGACCTGTAGTGTGCTGCTCTTTATATACTTTCCTTCGTCCACATTCTGTATCAGTATTACCTTACCATCGGCAGGAGATACGAAGATACTATCTCCTTCAGGTGTAGTCCTCTCAGGGTCTCTGAAGAAATACAGCATGAACAAAGTCAAAACAAACGGCAGGAAGGCTGTAAATGCGCCCCCTGCCGTAAAAGCGGCTATTGTGATTACTGCAAAGAATATGATGAAGGGATAACCTTCTGGTGCGAGTTTGAACATGCTTAAGCCTTTGATTTATCTACAAGCTTACTTTTTTTAAGCCACGGCATCATCGCCCTTAGCTTTGCTCCAACATCTTCAATTGGATGCCCCTCTCCCTTTTTTGTAAGAGCGTTAAACACCGGTTTGTTTGCCCTGCACTCAAGCATCCACTCCCTTGCGAATACTCCATCTTGAATCTCTTTTAAAATTTTTTTCATTTCTTTTTTCGTTTTGTCAGTTATTATCCGCGGTCCACGTGTTAAGTCGCCATACTGCGCTGTATTGCTTATTGAGTATCGCATATTAGAAATACCGCCCTCATAAATTAAATCAACAATAAGTTTTACCTCATGAAGACATTCAAAATAAGCCATTTCAGGGGCATAGCCTGCCTCAATTAGTGTTTCAAATCCGGCCTGAATGAGCGATGCAAGTCCCCCACAAAGAACCACCTGTTCGCCGAATAAATCAGTCTCTGTCTCTTCCCTGAAGGTTGTCTCTATAATGCCTGCCCTTCCTCCTCCAATAGCTGACGCATAAGCAAGGGCAATATCCTTTGTGTTTCCTGAAGGGTCCTGATGAACTGCTATCAAGCAGGGCACCCCGCTTCCCTTTGTATATTCAGAACGAACAAGGTGTCCAGGACCTTTTGGAGCAGCCATAAACACATTGGCATCAGCTGGAGGCACAATCTGTCCAAAATGTATATTAAAGCCATGAGCAAAGGCAAGGTAAACACCTTTTTTCATGTTCGGGGCAATCTCGGTTTTATACACATCAGCCTGAAACTCATCCGGAAGGAGTATCATTATCACATCCGCTATTTTAGCAGCCTCTACAGGGGACATAACCATAAAGCCTGCCTTTTCAGCCTTGTCCCAACTTGAGCCTTTTCTTAATCCTATGGTTACATCCATACCGCTTTCTTTTAGGTTATTGGCATGGGCGTGCCCCTGACTGCCGTATCCCATTACTACAATCTTTTTGCCTTTTAAAATATCCAGATTCGCATCTTTGTCATAATAAATGCTTATCATCTCTACCTCCGTGATTTAGTTATTAGTTATTAGTTATTAGTTATTAGTCGGACGAGTAACGAATAACAGACACTATTTTACACAATTTTATAAATAATTTCTCGGCTAATTAGAGCAGCAGAATACTTGAACCCAGAAATAGACATAGGCT
>DBNT01000167.1 GCA_002299835.1 Nitrospiraceae bacterium UBA665
TTTTCAGCCACACCTGCTTTACTTTTGTAAATGCTTGGCTGCGGATTATGGGAATGACAAACCTTATCGCTGGATTTTGGTATTTATGTTAAAATAAAACCAGCCGAAGTGGCGGAATTGGCAGACGCGCTAGGTTCAGGGTCTAGTGGTTGAAAAGCCGTGCGGGTTCGACTCCCGCCTTCGGCATTTTTTATTTAAAAAACATCAAAGACTTTGACGCTTTGACATGCCTCTTATCTTCCTATAGTCCGTATTATATCTGCCCTTGATATTATTCCCACCAATTTGCCGTCTTCATCTACTACAAGTAGTCTTTTTATCTTCTTTTCGCTAAAAATCCTCGCTGCTTCCTTTATGTTTGCATCAGGCCTTATAGTTATAGCTGGAGAGGTCATTATATCCTTTACTGTCTTTCCACTTCTGACTCGTATATCTGTTTCTGTAACAATTCCAGCTACTCTGCCTTTATCATCTACTACGGGCAAGCCACTGACCTCTTTATCAGAAATCAGGGCAGATGCATTTTTAATCCTTGCTTTTTTATTAATAGTTACCACAGAGGTGGTCATTATATCCCGGACTATTTTTAGAGGGATCATCTTGTTTTTTGTATATTTTAGCGATTCATTTAAATAATCCCTGAATCTTTCTGGAAAAAGCCATTTAACGCCAAGCTTTTCTGCCCATTTTATCAGCCCCTGGTCTGCTGTAATTAGCAGGGCATCCAATTCTATTGCAAGCAAGAGCAAATCAACATCTTCTTTGCTGTCAATTATACCTTCCCTTAATGCCTCTCTATATTTTTTTCGCAAATCCTGAATAATCTCATCTGTTTTTTTATGTTCGGTGTCTCTAACAGCTTTTTCTGCAATCCGTAATCCCTTATTTGCCCTTTCCCTTATATCTTCAATTAGCTCATACAGTAGTATGGCCGGTGTTTTGAGTTCATGCTTTTTTGGAGGTTTTTGATGTAGTATAACGAGCAAATCCTGTGGTATTTTGTCTTTTTCTACAAAGTATAAAAGCTCTTTAAAGATAGACGGCGGCATATAAAAATCAAGCACATGAATCTGGGCTGCCAAAAAAAGAAAAGCCTCCAATGCCTCTGTAGGATTACTCCCAAGACTTGTGCAAACATCAGGATTTACAAAAAGGCTTGTATCAAGGACAACAGGCAGTGATGAGTTGTTAGCAATATTGCTTGGTAACGAGTTTATGGAATTTTCTGTTTTAATGCTTATTACTTGCAACTTGTTACTGTCTTTAATGCTCATGACAGCAGACTTATTACTGTCTTTCTTACGCTTTGCAGGTGCCATATATATCAAGAATATATGTATTCCATTCCATGCACTGAGGACATCTCCCTGACCAGTCCTCTGATTTGAATTTACAATTAGAGCAGCAATACTGTATCCTGAAATGATGCCATATCCCGCATGCCTTTTTTAGATCATCAATCGCCTTTGAAATCTGGTTTCTTTTTATATATAACTCACCTCTTAAACTAAAAAGCTCTGGCACAGAAAAAGCATTGGTATCTATGGAATTCAATAAATCCATTGCATCCTCTACCATTTCAAGCCTGTAGTAAAGTTTTCCGAGGAGAAATTTAAGCTTATTGTCCTCCGGGTTTTTAGCTATGGCATTTCTATAAAACCTTATCAGCCTTCCAGGTTCTCCAACATTAATAAGTAGGTCTTCAAGACGCGCAAGTATTATTATGGATTTCAACTGCTCATATGTCTTTTCAAGGAAGTTTATAGCCTCTTCTGTTTCTCCTTTACTCAAGATAACCTCTGCAAGGCCAAGATATGCGGAAATAAAACCGTCATTCATCTTAATCATTGTCCTGAAAGCTTTTTCTGCCTTCTCCAGTTCGCCGCTTTCAAGGCTTGAACGCGCATATTCATATTTGTAACCGAGCAGTCTGTATTCTTCTTTCTTTTTGTCGTTTTCGCTGCGCTCAAGCTTGATTATTGTCTTTTGTAAAGACAAGAGGTCATCCCACATGTCTTTCTTTTCTAAAATTGCGCGCTTTCTATAAAGGGCAGTGAGGTTTTCAGGGTCTATATCCAATATCTCTTCAAGGCATTTAAGGGCATCGTCATGCCTCTCTGTCTTTTCCATCACTGTCTCCATGGAAAGAAGCGCCTGAAGATTTTTTGGATCAATGTCTTTTGCTTTTCTGTAATAGTCTAAAGCTGCCTTGTAATCTTTATTGTTAAAAGATATATCGCCTAGTCTTAAAATGGCATCTATATGCTCTGGGTCTTCCTCAAGTATATCCTTTAAGGCATCCTTTGCCTCTTCTTCTTTATCGCCAAGTATAGCATTCAAGGCGCTTGAATAGAATTTCTGTATCTTTGCCTCTTTTTTCTGTTTTTTCTGATATTGAAGATTATCTATAACCCGCTTTGTATCGCGTATGAAGAAAATAACAAGGACTGAAAGAGCGCCCACAGTTACTGAAAGGACAATAAAAGCAATCATCGGAATTTCGTAGATGTCTCCAAAGGGTATCTTAATAGTCACAGCATCTTTATTTTCTATGGCAAAAAGACCCAATGCTGCAAGAAACACCAGAAATATAAATATAGTTATCTTACCCATAAGTGATAATATTCTCTGCTTTTTATGATTGTCTTTATTAACTTCAACTTTTTACGCTTAATTTCTTTGCTTCAGTTTCCAAAGGTATTTTTGGTGCGTCAAGCCAGAATTTTTCTAATTCATAATAAGCCCTAACGCCTTCTTCAAAGATGTGGACAATAACATCTCCATAATCCATCAAGACCCAGTGAGCAAACCTTAATCCCTCTATGCCAAGTAGCTTAACCCCCTGCTTCTTTAATTTTTCCTTAACATTTTCGGCTATTGCCTTAACCTGTGTAGTGCTTTCGCCAGAACAGATTACGAAATAATCCGATATTGCTGTTAGGTCTTCCAGTTGAAGAATCAGGATGTCCTTTGCCTTTTTATCAAGCGCTGCCAGTGCAGCTTCTATAGCCTTACCCTTGCTGTCTATTTGCTTAACCTCATTTTTTATTTTATTGATATTATTATAGCAAAATTCAATTCTTTAGGGCAATTTTTCAGTATTTCTCAAAAAAAAATTATTCAAGCATAAACTGAACTAAAGATAGCGATACGATTGCCGCTGTCTCTGCACGGAGGATGCGCCTTCCGAGGGTTGTTTTAATAAGACCTTGCTCTTCAGCCAATTTAACCTCTTTGGCTGCAAAACCGCCCTCAGGTCCGATTAAGATGTGAATGGGGGAAAATATTGCGATTTTTTTAATTGACTCTTTTAAAGATAAGCCGCCTTCTTCCCAAAAGACAAATCCATTCATCTGCAATGAGCTGTGAGCCATAAGCCATGAGCAAAATTCCACAGGCTCATGAACAGTCGGAATAACTGTCCTTCCGCACTGCTCAGCAGATTCCTCTGCAATTTTCTGCCATCTTTTTACCTTTTTAGTTTTTTTAATAATACACCTTTCTGTGATAAGTGGGATTATCTCTTTTGCTCCAATCTCGGTAGTCTTTTGAATAACCAAATCCATTTTCTCACCCTTCAGTATTCCCTGACAAAGAACAAGATTTAATGCAGATTCAGTATCCGTTGACGGCGAAGCAGCAGTTGGTGCTTCGCAGAGTATGTTTATGAAGACATGTTTCTTTGTAATCTCAGTCACATGAGCCTCATATGCCTTGCCTTTACCATCAATTACTGTTACTCTATCGCCTTTTTTGCATCTTAAAACAGAAATGAGATAATGCGATTTGTCGACATTAAGTCTAATGCCCTCTTTTTTTGCTATATCTTCAGGTGGAATAAATATTGTCATCATAGCTTATTTTTACATAAAAGCGAATTCTTGGCAACACCCAATTGCTTTTACATCTGTCCATAATCCGTAAAGTATAAATTAGCCACTGCTATTGCTGTCATTCCGAACACCCGAAGAGTGTGAGGAATCTTATTAGAAAAGGCAAGATTCCTCGCGGAGTTTATCCCGAACGATATAATAAGATTCCTCGCTTCGCTCGGAATGACAGAGAGAGGGGCTCGGAATGACAAAGTGAGGGGATTGGAATGACTACGGATTAAGGTCATATTGACAACCAATCTGGTAAACCCTTATCATGCATTATATGTCCTTTCCTCTTCTGGATATAAAGAATCTTACAGTATCTTTTAAAACAGATACAGGTTTTATAAAAATAATCTCCGATTTGTCTTTTGATATTAAAAAGGCAGAGGTTTTTGGCATTGTCGGTGAAAGCGGAAGCGGCAAAAGCCTTACCGCCCTGTCCATTCTGCGCATTCTCCCTCCAAATTCATTTGCAGAGGGTGAGATTTTTTTTAATAAAAAAAATCTTCTATCGCTCAATGAAACTGAAATGCGGGATATAAGAGGCAAAAATATATCAATTATTTTTCAAGAGCCTATGACATCTCTTAATCCTGTTTTAACAATAGGCAGGCAGATAAGAGAGGTGTTTCTTGCGCATTTTAACATATCCAAAAAAGAGGCGGCAAACGGAGCTATAGAATTGCTAAGATCTGTGAAAATACCGTCTCCTGAATTACGGATAAATGAATATCCCCATCAGATGTCTGGAGGCATGAGGCAGAGGGTTATGATAGCTATGGCAATAGCGTGCAATCCTTCGCTTTTAATTGCTGATGAACCAACTACTGCTCTTGATGTCACTATTCAAGCCGATATACTGCAGTTGCTTCAGGCATTGAGAAAAGAAAGAGAAATGGCAATTTTGCTTATAACCCATGACCTGAGTATTATCTCCGAGCAGGCTGACAAGGTTGCTATAATGTATGCAGGGCGCATTATGGAGCTTGCTAATGCGGAGGAACTTTTTATAAATCCGCTTCATCCGTATACTTACGGCCTGCTTGAGTCACTGCCTGTTAGGAGAGGGGCTCTGCTAAAACCGATAGCTGGTCTTGTTCCATCTCTGGACAGTTTTCCAGAGGGCTGCAAGTTTTCAGATAGATGTTATCAGGCAACTGATGAATGTAGAAGGCTTGAACCAGATCTCGTGGAGATTTCTGAAAATCACTTTGTCAGATGCATTACTGTGAAACGGTGAAAGGGAGAAACGGGGGAATGGGTTCTCTACTAATAGTTGATTCCATCAAGAAATATTTTCCTATCAAGGGTGGTTTTAGAAAACCACTTAAACTGCTTAAGGCTGTGGATGGCGTTAGCTTTGAAGTAAAGGGAAACAGCGTATTGTCTATTGTCGGTGAAAGCGGCTGCGGAAAGTCAACGGTTGCAAAGCTGATATTGAGGCTTTTACCTCTGACAGAGGGAAGAATATTTTTCAAGGGCATGGATATTTCCAGTGCTGCAAGTGAAGATATTAAAAAATTCAGGAGGTCTGTACAGATAGTGTTTCAAGATCCTTTTGCGTCATTGAACCCGAGAATGAAGATTATGGATATACTCGCTGAGCCTTTCAAAATCCACAACCTGTTGCCAAATAAAGAGATTAAAGACAGGCTATCAGGTCTTTTAAAAAGGGTTGGACTAAGCGCTGATGTATTAAAGAGATATCCGCATGAATTCAGCGGCGGTCAGCGTCAGAGGATATGCATAGCAAGGGCATTGACCGTGTCGCCGGAGCTTATTGTTGCTGACGAACTGCTTTCTGCTTTAGATGTTTCTATTCAGGCGCAAATACTTAACTTGTTACTGGATATAAAGAAGGAATCAGCCATTTCCATAGTGTTTATAAGTCATGACCTCAATGTTGTTCACTATCTAAGCGATGAAGTGGCTGTTATGTATCTCGGCAGAATAGTTGAGATGGCAAAAACAGAAGATTTGTTTCAGTCGCCAAAACATCCTTATACAGAATTATTGCTGTCATCAGCACCGAAGATTAAAGTAAAAGAAGATAAGAAGATAAGAAGTTGGGGGGATAAGAAGTCCTCAACCTCTCAACCTCTTAATTTCTCAACTTTTCGACTTATAAGTGATGTTCCAAGTCCTATCGATATTCCTACTGGCTGCCCATTTCATCCGAGATGCCCCAAGAGGTTTGATATTTGTGATAAAGTCGTTCCTGAATTGAAAGACATTGGCGGCAGGCTTGCATCCTGCCATTTGCATTAACCCAGAAAATGCAATTATATACAGGCATGAACAACAGTAACGAGTAATGAGTTAGAAACTGAAGACTGTAGACTATTAAACTTCTTGTTACTCGTTACTTTTAACTTGTTACTGTCTTTAAATGATTCCCGCATCTTTCAATATCTCTTTTAATTTTTCCTTGTTAGCAGGCGACATCTCACAAAGCGGGAGTTTTACATCTTCGCTTATTTTGCCCATTAATGCAAGCGCTGTTTTTACAGGAACAGGGTTTGTCTCTATAAACATGGCAGCATTGAGAGGCTCAACTTTATAGTGTAGGCTTCTTGCTTTTGCAATATCTCCCTTTTCCCATGCATTAAACATTTCTGCCATATCATTCGGAGCAATGTTAGCAGTGACAGAGATTGCGCCTTTGCCGCCGAGTGCAAGCATCGGAAGCGTGGTAAAATCGTCTCCTGAAATAACAGTTATCCTGTCTCCGCAAAGCCTTATTAATTCGCTGACCTGTTTCATATCACCTGTAGCTTCTTTAATTGCCACTATATTCTTAAACTCTGTCAATCGTGCTACGGTTACAGGAAGCATATTCACAGCAGTTCTGCCCGGCACATTATAAAGAACAATTGGGATATCAACTGCTTCTGCCACAACTTTATAATGCCTGTAAAGCCCTTCCTGTGTTGGCTTGTTGTAATAGGGTGTTACGAGCAGCGCACCATCTGCCCCGAGTTCTTTTGCCTTTTTTGTCAAGGTTATGGCCTCTTCAGTGGAATTAGCGCCTGTGCCTGCTATTACGGGTATGCGTTTATTTGCGGCTTTTACTGCTACCTCGATAACCCTGTAATGTTCGTCGAAGTCAAGAGTAGATGCCTCTCCTGTTGTTCCGCAGGGGACAATGCCATGGGTTCCCTGTGAAATATGCCATTCTATCAGGTCGCCATAGGTCTTTTCATCAAACTTGCCATTTTTAAAAGGTGTTACGATTGCAACTATAGATCCTTTAAACATTTTAAACCTCCTAAATAAGTTCCTTTGTTATTAGCCGTCAATTTTTATCCTCCCGTCAAATACTTCTACAGCAGGACCCGTCATATGCACATGGTTATTATGCACCCATTCAATTATAAGATCTCCGCCCGAAAGATGAACAATTACTTTTTTATCCGTCAAACCTTTTAGCATGGCTGCGACACCTGCAGCAGATGCGCCTGTGCCGCATGCCATTGTTTCGCCGGAGCCTCTCTCCCATACCCTCATTTTTAATTCAGACTTATTTTTTATATTAATAAACTCTACATTGCTCCTTTTGGGGAAGATGTTATGATGTTCTATTTCAGGGCCATAAACTGACACCGGAAAATCTGATATATCCTCATCTAAAAAAATCACTGCATGGGGGTTGCCCATGGATATACAGGTAATTTTAAACTGTCTGTCAATTATTTGCAATGGATAGTCTATAACCCCCCTTTGCCCCCCCTTTGTAAGGGGGGGATGGGGGGGTATATTCACGGGAATCTTCTCCGGTTCCAGAATTGGTTCTCCCATATCCACCTTTACCATATTTTGGGCCATATCTCCGGCGCGCTCAGGTTTTATAATTCCTGCGAGTGTTTCAACTTCAAGAATGTCTTTATCAGAAAGTCCTCTGTCCCATATGTATTTGGCAAAACATCTTATGCCATTGCCGCACATCTCCACTTCTCCGCCGTCTGCATTGAATATTTTCATCATAAAGTCTGCTTTATCTGACGGATAAATTAGAAGCAGTTGATCTGCCCCTATGCCAAATCTTCTATGGCAATATCGCACTGCAAAGCCGGAGGGGTCAGGAAATTCCGTATCAAGGCAGTTTATGACGATGAAGTCATTTCCGAGCCCGTGCATTTTTGTAAATGTTATTTCCATTTTAGCCTCAAATAATCTCCTTTTATGCCCAACGGCTGAGGTCATAGGTGCAGCAGTCGTTTTGCCGCATCCTAATGGAGCGAAATGTTATGCCGTCGCTAATTCTAATTTTTCTTTTGTGATATGAGGTAATCGCACAGGAGCAAAGAACTTTTCAGGATACAAATAATCTTCGCCTGATTCATCAATGACCCTTATCTGATGATGTTTTCCTGCCATTTTGTCAATCAGCACTTCGTATAGTTTTCTTTTTTCCAACGATGATTCATAGCCGCGATTATCGACACATATCATAAAATGTTTTCTCATAGCTGTCTCCTCATAAGTATTTTTTAACTTTTATTTCTTTCTTTCCAATACCATGCCCTTCGTGCCAATGAACTTCCGCCTCAAGAACAATACCATCTTCCAATTCTACTTTACAGATACCTTTCAGCTTTCTCCAATGGGCTTTCCCGTATATCTTGTTTAATCTGTTCAAATTTTTTATCCCATAACCCGTAGCAATTGTTTCAATTTCCCGAATCTTTCCGATTATCTTGAAATACATACTTGATTTTAATCAATTTCAGTAATTATTTCATAGGCATAACGCTGAAGATGAGCGTTGGCACGGGCCTGCGGAAAGCCGAAGGCTTGTATGCAGGCAAAATGATATGCGCTCAAGCGATTTTGTTGGGGCGGCGCCGCTCGCAATTCCGAAGCTCATCCGCTGCTATGGAGCGCAGCGGAATAGCGGTCAGGTGGAGAGTTTTGTTGGGCGGTTATAATTCCTTCCATTAAATTATTACTCATCTGAATTGCTATCTTTTCATCTATTTTGGCAATATCAATCACTTTTTCAGCATCTTCGTCAGTAATAAGTTCAAATTGTTCTTGGCTTGGACATAAACTATCGTTTAAATCACCCGGTTCAAACTTATCCAATTCATCACCATAGCTGCGTTTATTAGCTTTTATTATCTTTTGTCCGATATCGCTTAGTAAATATACAAATAATTTATTCAAAAGTTGCTGTCCAAATATATTGGGATAAAAAGAATGGAAGCATGTAAAATTTATTGCGGTTGTAAAATTTCGTATTACTTTTAAACGACCCCTATTAAATACTCCGAATAATATTGGGGCAGGTTTTCTGTTTTCAGTTTTATACCAAGGATGCCTCGCTTTCGTAAGATATCGCTTGTGGTAACCTAATCTTTCACCTTTACGTATATACTTTTGTATTTGTTGGTTTTCATGGTCTTTTACATCTAAGCAGTACACTGGCTTATCTGCATTGTACAGCCTATTAAAATCATGTTCAGTAAATATAGCTTTTCGTATATGGGTGCTTTTGGTAATACACTTGCAAATATTGTTATCGCCTAAATTCCAGTTTTTAATTTTTGATTTTGTTAAAGCAAAAAAGTCATTAGCGCCAGTTGCAATGCCTCTCGTAAATGTACCGTAAAGAGATAACTTACAAAATTCAGTTGGAGCTTCTTGCTCATAGAATAATGATAATATAATGGGTGTCCATTTTTTGTCATAAGGTAAATTTGAAGATTTGATTTCACGCTGATAGAAATTACTCACATCAGCTATTTTGTCAATTTCTTCATTTGCCTTGATAATCGTTATTTTTATAGGCTCATCTTTTCCATCATTCTTACAAAGAAGCACACAAACCGTTGTGGTTGCGTCTTGAAAAATTTCTTTTTCATTTGAGAAGATTATTATCTGTTTTAACAAGTGATTTTCAAGAAGACTCCTCTTTATCTCTTTTCCGTAACCAGCATTAAAAAACTCAAATGGCATAATATATGCCAAATTGCCATTATTATTAAGTTCTCTTAAAGATTTAACAAGGAATACAGACGAAATATTAGAGTAGCCAATAAGTTTTTTACCTATTTTCTCTTCGATTTTCGGCAATACATCATGACGTTTTAAAAATTTCTGGAATCTCATATATGGCGGGTTGCAAATGATACCGTCAAAAGGACCAACTTCAGATTTAAGATAGTCATCATTTATAACCAGTAAGTTCGGCTGCCTTCCATTATGATTAAGATAATCTAAAATACTATTATCAATTTCATACCCGGTAAACTTAATTTGGATGTTGGAGTTTAACATTCTTATTTCATCTCTCTAACTCTTTCATAGCTGATCTGTGCGCAGGCATATCAATTTTTCCAAGAACTTCTTTCCCAATTTGGAAGTTTATCTTAATTGTAGTTTTCCCCTGATTTTTCACATCTCTCTCAATAGAGAAATTATTGCCGTCATTATTCTCGTTTGAGACTAAGGTCAAGATGTCTTTGAAAGAAATGATATATGTCTTATCAAAAAATACCTGAAGATAGAAATGTTTGACATTATATTGTTGTATCCATATATTGTTGTATCCATCTGTTGACAAGCGCGATATCTTCCATTTTCGGTGTAATGCTCAAATAATCACGCTTATGTAATATCT
The DNA here is from genome assembly GCA_002299835.1 of Nitrospiraceae bacterium UBA665. Classification (GTDB taxonomy): domain Bacteria; phylum Nitrospirota; class Thermodesulfovibrionia; order Thermodesulfovibrionales; family Dissulfurispiraceae; genus UBA665. The sequence continues at coordinate 10,501 of DBNT01000167.1, forward strand.
TTATTTGGTTCTTTCTCATTTC
>DBNT01000025.1 GCA_002299835.1 Nitrospiraceae bacterium UBA665
CAGTATCACCTTTTACATTCAGTAGATATACAGGCATATAAATAATTTTATCGCATTGCTAAAGGCTTTGAAGCCATGCCAGCTTTGCTTGATTACGGATTATGGTCAAAAGAGTTATAATAAAAAATGAAGACAATTAATGAACTTATAGAAAAAGTCCTCTCCTATAACCCCAAGGCTGATGTGGAGGTAATAAAAAAGGCATATATCTTTTCACAAGAAGCCCACTGCAGCCAGAGGAGGGTTGAGGGCTCTCCATATATACACCATCCTCTATCTGTGGCAAATATACTTACCGATATGAAGCTCGATACTGCCACTATTGCTGCAGGACTTTTGCACGATACAGTGGAAGATGATACAGGCGCAACAACTGAAGATATAAAGGGTATATTTGGAGGCGAGGTTGCCTTTTTAGTTGATGCGATTACCAAACTAAGCAGGGTTGAATTTAAGACAAAAGAAGAGGCACAGGCAGAGAATTTCAGAAAAATGCTCCTTGCAATGTCAAAGGATGTTAGGGTAATTCTTATAAAATTTGCTGACAGACTGCATAACATAAGGACAATAGATCACCTACCGGAAGAAAAGCGTCGTCGTATTGCCGCAGAAACCCTTGATATTTATGCGCCGCTTGCTAACAGGCTCGGAATAGGGTGGCTCAGAACAGAATTTGAGGATCTCAGTTTCAGGACATTGATGCCAGAACTTTATAGTGACCTTAAAAATAAGGTCTCTAAACGCAGGGAAGAGCAGGAGAAGTATATAAATGAAGTTGTAAGGATAATTTCCGGCAAGTTTGACACGGTAGGCATATCAGCAAAGGTTAAGGGAAGGATAAAGCACTATTATGGCATCTATCAGAAGATGATGCAGCAGAAGATACCATTTGAACAGGTGCATGATGTTATAGGAATCAGGATTATTACCGATACCATAAGCCACTGTTATGATATTTTAGGCATAATACATTCATTATGGCCGCTTGTGCCAGGAAGATTTAAAGACTTTATAAGCCTGCCGAAAAACAATATGTATCAATCTCTGCACACTACTGTAATCGGTCCGGGTGGCGACAGGGTAGAGTTTCAGATAAGAACAGAGGATATGAATGAGATAGCAGAGGACGGCATAGCTTCGCACTGGAGATATAAGGAAAAAGATGGTGTTGATAAGAAAGGCGCAAGGTTGATAGCATGGCTTAGAGAATTGATAAAAGAGATTTCAGATGCAAGCGAGTTCCTTGAGGCTGTAAAAGGAGAGGTTGTTCCTGAAACCGTATATGTATTCACACCAAAAGGCGATATTAAAGAGCTTCCTGTTGGGTCTACACCGGTTGATTTTGCATACAGCATACATACACAGATAGGGCATAAGTGTGTTGGCGCAAAGGTTAACGGGAGAATAGTGCCGCTCAGGTATAAATTAAACAGCGGCAATGTTGTTGAGATTATAACCTCTCCTTCGCATGGTCCGAGCAAGGATTGGATTAAGTTTGTTGCTACCCAGAGGGCAAAGAGCAGAATAAAACAGTGGATAAAGACAGAGGAAAGGAAGCAGAGCACCGAACTCGGAACAAAATTAATTGAAGCGGATATTAAAAGACACGGACTCCCTCTTTCTATCCTGAAATCAGAAAAGATGGGCGAAGTCTTAAAATACTTCAGCCATCAGACAATTGAAGACCTGTATGTTTCTATAGGTTACGGCAAAATATCTGCCCATCAGGTTATTAACAGGCTTATGCCGGAAAAGGCAGGAGAAGTAGAGATACCGAAGCTGATTAAGAAGCCGAGGAGCAAAAAGAGCATAATAAATATTAAGGGCATAGACAATGTGCTGTATCATGTTGCTAAATGCTGCTTTCCTGTGCCTGGCGACAGGATTGTAGGATTTATTACAAAAGGAAAAGGAGTTGCTATCCACAGAAAGGAATGCAATAATCTTGAAAGAATTGCTGTAGACGACGACAAGCTTATAGAAGTGGCGTGGAGTCAGGACAGTGATGTCACATCTCAGACGAAGCTATATGTAGAAAGCATTGACAAGCCAGGCATACTTGCAAGCCTTAGTGCGATCATATCTTCGGCAGATGTTAATATCAACTTTTTGAAGGCGAGTTCTACACATGATAAACGCGCATTGTTTGAACTTACCATTGAAATAAAAAACAGGGGACAGCTAAACAACCTTGTGAACAAGCTGTTACAGATGGACGGGGTCTTAAATGTCAGGAGATAATTCTGAATGGATAACTTTTTCTACATCTCTTGGCATTTGTGCAATTGCGTGGAATAGAGCAGGCATAGTCTCATTCTGCCTGCCAGAGGCTTCTGAAAATTATATGCAAATGCGGTTAAAAAAGATTACAGGCAGCAATAGTGCATCTAAGTCTTTACCTTTATGGGTAAAAAAACTCATTAGAAAAGTCAAAGCTCATATAAATAGCAATTTGCAGGATTTTTTGGACATTCCACTTAATCTTAAAGGATGCACTGATTTTCAACTTTCTGTTTACTATATTGCTCAAAAAATCCCTGCCGGTAAAGTTATAACTTATGGAGAATTGGCTGAAGCTATTGGCAGACCAAAAGCTGCCCGTGCTGTTGGCAATGCCCTCGGTAAAAATCCCATTCCTCTTATTATCCCATGCCATCGCATTATCGCATCATCAGGAAAATTAGGAGGCTTTTCAACTTATGGGGGATTAAGAATGAAAAAGGCGCTGCTTGCCTCTGAAGGAGTGTATTTGCCAAACTCTCAATAGTCAGCCGTATTGCCCTTAATCAGTAATCAAGCAAAGCAGGCATGGCTTCAAAGCCTTTATCAATGCGATAAAATTATTTATATGCCTGTTTT
>DBNT01000004.1 GCA_002299835.1 Nitrospiraceae bacterium UBA665
CATTGAAAGACGCAGTAAGATAGGGTATATTTTTTATATGAACAGGGTGGCAAAGCATGCCACCCTTCTTTTTTATAAGGGGGAATAAAAATGCTTGCGGAATTTAGCATTATACCTATGGGTTCGGGCAGCAGCATAGGAAATCAGTTAGCTGCTGTCCTTAAGATTGTTGATGAGAGCGGTATGCCTTATAAAGTTAATCCTATGGGCACCGTTGTCGAAGGCAATTGGGAAGAAATAATTACTCTTATAAAAAAATGTCATGACGAAATTATGAAAAATGAAGAGAGGGTTCTTATATCCATCACAATTGACGACAGAAAGGGAAAGCCAAATAGAATAGAAGAGAAGGTCTCATCTGTCGAGAAAAGGCTTGGAAAGACATTAAAGAAATAAGTCTGCTTTCGCATCAGGATGCCCAGAACACACGGTATAAAATGCCATGTTGTTCTGGGCATCCTGATGCTTTTTGATTATTATACTTAGTGTTCGTAAGAAATCTCCTTTTTCTTTTCTTCAAACTCCTCTTTGCTTATCTCGCCCTTTGCGTATCTTTTTTTAAGAATATCAAGGGCTGTCTCCCCCTTCTCCTCTTTTTTGGATGCTGCTGCAATAAATTTGATGAGATAGATAACCCCGATTATTACCAGCGCCCAGAAGACGATCATAAATAGCCATCCAAATCCCATTCCCCATCCATAATCTCCCCACCAGTGCATAGTTCCTCCAGTTTAGTTTTTTTGAAACATTACATTTTCTTCCCCACGCCGAATATGGCAATATTTCCGAATCGTTTCATTTTCGTTATTCCGATATTATTTTTCAAAAGCTCTTTTCTGAACTCCTCGTAATCAAACTTGCCGCCTTCAGGGTGTTTTGTGAATGTTTTTACAAAAAAATTGTCCATGAATGATCTGAAAGGCTCTTCAAAGAAGAACTCCCCTCCGCTTTTTAAGACCCTCGAGGCCTCTTGTACCGCCTTTTTCCAGTCCTCCATGTGGTGCAATACCCCAAAGGAAAATACCGCATCAAATTTACTGTCAGGCTCATCAATGGCCATTGCATCCGCTATTTTAAATTCTATCTTATCTTTATAGGGGGATTTCAGATTTCTATTTGCCTTTTCTATCTGATTCGGGTCTATGTCTACCGCAATGACCTTTTCTGCGCCGAACTCTTTAACAATGACATGGGCGCCTATGCCCCTGCCGCAGCCAATTTCAAGGCATAATTGATATTTGTCCCGTCCGGCCATGTTTTTTAACATCGGGCCTTCTATGTGCCTCTGGCTAAATGCCCTGATGGGATTATTAGTTATAAGCCTCTCTATAAGGTTAAGTTTCAAGAATTTTGTCCTGCCTGTTTTTTAATTATCTATATCTGCATGTTTACTGGTTACCTTCTCCCTGTCAACCCCGTTAGAAAATTGGACGGGGCTTGTTTTTTAACTGGGTCAAAAATTTTTGCAGTTCATTATGTCGGCGTCTGGCCATATTCAATTATGTTTATTAATATCTCATCCGGTTTTGGGAGTCCTGCCAGTTTCCATGCCGTCAAAGGGTCAAAGAACTGCTCATTAACACAGTTCTTAGGCTGATGCACACTTTTGCAAACAGCATTCAATATCGGAAAGTAATTAAATTGCTTGTAGTATTCACGTATGAATTTTAATATTTCTATTCTTTCTTTTGTAAGCTCCTCTACCCCGGCATTTTCCGCGAGTGCACATGCAACAGTCTCGTTCCACTCATTGAAATTGACAAGAAACCCCTCGTCGTCCACGTTTATCTTCATTGAACCATACTCTATTACAGGCATTTTTGCCTCCTTTTTTATTTTTCTTGTTCTTCAAAGTTTTTAATGAGTTGTCCTATCTGCACCCCGAGATAAACGCATTTAATGCCGTCCATGCACTCATCTGCATCTTTTTTTTCAAGATGTGTTGTGAGTTCATGATGCCTCTTTTTAAAATGGACTATATAGGCATTTTTTTCTTCGCTAAATTCGAGTCCCACGGAAATAGCGTGTTTTTCGATTTCCGGATACATTTCCATAATCTTGTCTTTTAATGCAACCATTGTGTAGCCCATAATAACCCCCTGAATAGTTTTATTTATTTATTAAAAAATCCCATATTATCCATCTATTTGATTGCCCATTTGTCTTCGTGTAATTCATCATTCCGAATATTCTACTCCGAGACTTTTCAAAATCCCGGCATAATCTTCGGCATAGATCATTTTGCCTCCTAATAGCAGTTATATTCTTGGAGTCTTTTTTATGTTTTTTAGATAATCTATATGTTTTAGTTCCTGCTTCATCATCTCACCAAAAACAACTTTCGCATTTGTATCGGCAGCCTCCTCGGAGAGTTTGCGATAGAGATTATACGCCCTTCCTTCCATCTCAAATGCAATCGTTAAGGCATCCGTATCGGCTGTAATATGGTATTCTTCCAGTCTTGACAGCATATCTTTTACAGGGATGCCCGATTCTGTGTGAGAAGCTTCGGTTTTGCTGCTGAACTCATCGAATCCGATAAGGTCGTAATCTTCCATAGCAGATTGATAAAGAAACCGTATATATTCCATGTGCTTTTCTTCCCACAGCGAAAGTTCTCTGAAAACTTTTGCTGCTTCTAAATCCTTTACACCATCGGAAGCAATGGAGTAGAATTCCTTTGCACCCTTCTCCATAAGATATGCTTCCATAAGCGCTTGCAGCAAATCTTCCTTGCCAGTAAGCATTATTTTAGCCTCGCCCTGGCTATATCCCAGTTGATATTTTTAAAGAACGTCTCTATGTAGTCAGCCCTTTTCAGACCGTAGTCAATCATGAATGCATGTTCAAAGACATCCATTATTAAAACAAGATTGCAGCCTGCGGGGTGAGAAACATCATGCTCGTTTATCCAAAAGTTAATAAGCTTTCCGTTAGTAATATCCTGATAAAGCACTGCCCAGCCGATTCCCCTCATTGTCCCAACGGCCTTAAAATCTTTTTCCCACGCCTCATAGCTTCCGAAATCAGCGGCTATTTTTCTGGCGAGGTCTCCGTCTTTGTTAATTGCTCCTTTGCCGCCCAAGTTTTCAAAATAATACTCATGCAGCCTCATACCATTGAATTCCCAGCCGAGCCTTCTCTTAAGTTCTGCAAATTCAGGGGTTTCAGTTTTGCCATCCTTCAACATTGCATCGAGAGTATCCAATACCTTGTTAGTATTTGTGACATAACCTTGATAAAGGGTGAAATGGTTTTTAAGGAGGGTTTCGCTAAATCCCTCCATGTCTGTGAGTTTTGAGTAATCCTTTGCTGTGTAAGGCATAGTCTTTTCCTCCTTTTTTAGTAGGAATTATATTTAACAAACTCATCTATGTTTCTTCTGAATGCTCTTGGCAGAAGGGTTATTCCCGGACTCAAATAGCCGACGGCAATGAGCATAGGTATTATTTTATCTTCCGGGATATTGAATTCTTTTTTTATGCAATCTTCATCAAATCCGTCCATAGGATGCGTCTCAAGACCGAGAGCTTTTGCTACTATCATAAGGTTCATGGCAAAAAGAGATGTGTTCTTTATTGCAAAGAATTTCCTCTTGAGGCTGTCGTCAGTTCCGTATAAGTTATTTGCCATCCCTTTGTATGTATCTCTCATATCAGGCTTCATATACCCGAGTTCCTGCCAACTGTTAAGCATTCTATCGATGTTTTCTTCCATTGCCCCGGGGTCAGCAACCATAATTAACACTACAGATGCCTCTTCCACTTTTGGTTGATTAAACGCACACTGTCGTAAAATTTTCTTTTTCCCGGCATCCTTTACTATTACAACCTTCCACGGCTGAAGGTTGAATGAAGATGGAGAAAGGTTTGCTATCTCAAGAAGATCCCTAAGTTTGTCATCAGGGATCTCCCTGTCTATCTCAAAAAAGTTTATAGAGCGTCTCTCTTTTATTGCCTGAATTACATCCATTCCTTATGCCTCCTATATGCCTGTTATCTCCTCAACCTCTTCTTTTCCATGTTCAAGTTCATTCATCTGCTCTTTGTCTTCCCGGAGCAGAAGGGTCTGAAATTCTCCCACATGGGTCTTTTCCTCTTTTGCCACATCGAGGAGTATTTTCTTGATATTTTCGTTCGTCGTAAGAGCCGCCATCTGCTCATAGAGGTTTATGGCATCCAGTTCTGCGATTATGGCAGCCCTTAATATCTCTTTGTTGATGTCATTTTTTTGCACTTTTGTAAGATCGATAGGAATTTTTGACAGCATTTGCAACCTCCTCCTAAAAATTTTTATAACTTACCAAAAAGCCTTTTAGCTACATTTATCAACAAATTCCCCTGCTAATTGTTAATTGCTAATTGTAATACACCCCTCTCCATATCTTAATCTTATTCTGTCCTAGCAATATTGTCAACTCTACCACATCTCATTTTTTGCTTTTGGCCTGTCTTGCTGCCCTCAAATCCCTTAATTTCGCTGCTTGAATGGAAATATTGTTTGTTGTATCATTGTTTTACCCCCTTTTTTTGATTTATTTAACCTATTAGGTGATATTTTATATCACCTGAAGCCTTTTAATCAGAGGGGGTTTCTTTATTTCTGCAATGTTTTAAATCTGTTTTAGGGTAAAAAAACTGATGAAAGAGATTTCCTACGTTGTAAAGGCTGATTTTCCGATTTACGGCGGCTATGCCATAGGCAGAGCAGACGGAAAAGTCATTCATATCAAAGGCGCTATACCTGGTGAAACAGTAGAGGTGCGCATACTTAAAGAAAAAAGGGACTATTCAATAGCATCAGTAGTCAGGGCGCTGGAGATTTCTGCTGATAGAATGCAACCGGAATGCAGATATTTCGGCTATTGCGGCGGATGTCATTTGCAATATATTGCTTCTGAAAGACAGATAGCATTGAAAGAGCAGGTTTTAAGCGACTGCCTGAAAAGAATCGCAAAAATAGATATAGCCCTTTCAAAACCTATTACCGGAGATATGTGGAATTACAGACACAGGGGACAGTTTAAGGTATCATGTGCAGAGGATGGCATAAGAATAGGTTTTTACAGGGAAAAGACAAGAGATGTTGTTAATGTTGAATACTGTCCTCTTATGGCCGAAGGTATAAACAAACTTCTTTTCTCTATAAGGGAGTTACTGAAAAAATCCGAAAGGGATTTTGCCTGTGCTGGAATTACCGAAATACATATCTCTCTTGGAGATTGCGCAGCATCGCTAATTAAAGCATCTGCTGACAGAGCGTTTGCCAATATGGACAAAATAGCATCTATGTTTATGGATGCGGGTTTTTCGGGTGTAATTATAAATTCATCCAAAAGGCTAATAAAATACGGCAGACCATATATTACTCTTGACCTTGAAAACATAAAATATACAGTGTCGCCTCTTAGTTTTTTTCAGAGTAACTGGACATTGAATCTTTCTGTTGTTAAGTTGATTAGAGACAATCTGCAACCGCTCAAAGGCAAACGGATGCTCGACCTATACGCCGGGGCAGGCAACTTCTCACTTCCATTTGCATCAGAAGACGCTGAAGTGATAGCTGTTGAAGAAAATCCTTATGCCATAGAAGATGGGAAAAGAAATCTGAAAATAAACAGAATAAAAAACTGTAGATTTATCCGTTCATCTGCTGGCGCATTAAATGCATCATTTAATATTAGCAAGCCTTTTGATATTTTGATTTTAGACCCTCCAAGGCCCGGGCTTGACAATAATGTTTTTGCTAAGATATTTAAGATGCTTCCTGAAAATATTGTTTATATATCATGTAATCCAGCAACACTTTCACGGGATCTGAAAAAGCTATCTGTTAAATACAGGATAGATTCTGTAAGAATGATAGACTTCTTCCCGCAGACCTATCATATAGAGTCAATTGCTTTTTTGAAGTTGAGGCGATTTTGATGTTAAAATCAATTTATGCCGCTTTTATGTCCTGTTGACAGCTTTGATGGCCGCAATGAAATTGTTATATGCGACAGCGAAACTGCAAAGAGCGCTCATATGGAATTGTTCCGTTTCAACGAAGATGTATATATAACTGCCAACAATAACTCTCCCTCTTTATTTGACATGATTTACGGTATTGTTGACAGATGCAATTCAGAGTCCGGAGAATGCCCTGCAAAGGTGCATCTTGTTGTGAACTGGTGCAATCTCCTCAGAGTGTCTATATGGAAGTCGCTAAAGCTGACCACAGGAGATGTTTTTACCATCCTGAAAAGCGCAGGTGCCAGTGCAGGAGATCTCCAGCCTTTTAAAAATGCTGATGTGAACGATATTTTTCCGAGCTTTTATTACAGCAAAAAATTCGATATTTTCAGAAGACTCTGTCATAAGGCAAAAAAACAGGTTGAAGAACATCTAAAAACCAATACAATACGCATTGACTGCCATCTTGTTGCTGAAGACACTGCAAGAATAGTCGCAAGCAGCCTCTGAAAAAACTGCTGACCTCCGTGAGAGGATACCGAATAAAAAAGCAAAATTTAAAAAGAAAAGATAAAAATTAATGAGCGATAACTATTGCTTCAGCGAGGTTAAAGCTGTTTTCAATGCAGTCATTTACACCGATTCCGCGGTAGGCATTTCCTGTAAGAAATAATCCCCTGTGCCTTGCCAATGCCTCATCCAGTTTCTTGAGACGCTCCTGATGTCCGAGTTCATATTGGGGTATTGCCCTTTCGTGTCTAAATATCCTGATAAACTCCGGTTCTGCCTTTATTCCCATAATATCCGACAGTTCGGCTATGGCAACATCTGTAAGTCTGTTGTCCTTAAGCATTGCAATGTCTCCTGCCCGTGCGCCGCCGATCATGGTTCTTAAAAGCACATATCCCTCGGGCGCACGGTTTGGAAATATGCTTGAATCATAAAGTGTTCCGAGTATCTTGCGCCTTTCTCTGTTAGGGCATAAAAAGCCGAAGCCGCCCATGTCAGTATTTATGCTGTTTTGTTTAAACCCAAAGCATACCACAGAAACAGGTGGATACGGAATGCCAGCGATTATAGAGGATATACCTTTATCCATATCTTTTAATATTTCAGAAGCTGCATAGGCAGGACATGCAAGTATAACGCAATCAGCCTCATGTATTGAACCATCTGAAAGATAACAGGCAAATGCCCCGTTTTTTTTATCAATGCCCTTTACTGCCATGCCGGTTTTTAATCTGCTGCCAACATAAAGCTTAAGAGATTCAATAATGGCAGACATCCCATCATAAAAAGATGTAAGAACACCTCCGGGACCTGGGCCAACCTTTTTGCCTGTTTTTCTTGCTTCTTTCTGTAATTTTATCATCGCCTTTATAAGGCTTCCATGCTCTCTTTCAAGTTCATATATCCTCGGAAAACAGCTTTTGAGGCTTAATCTTGAAGGGTCTCCGGCGTATATGCCGGATGCCATCGGGTCTATGAGCTTTTCATAAACCTCCCTGCCGAGCCTCCTTATTGCAAATGTTTCTAAGGTCTCATCATCTTCTTTGCCTTTTGATGCAAACAGTTCCCATATTATTCTCAATTTACCGGAAATGCTTAAAAGGTTTGATTTTAAAAATGCAAGGGGTGATTCCGGTATAAGATTTAGCCTGCCGCCGGAATATATATACCTTTTTCTTGCATTGTCATTGCTTCTTAAAGGAAGAAGCGACAACCGCGATGAGAGTTCAAGGGTTTTGGGTCTATTGTCAAGAAATCCATTTACACCGCTTTCTAAAAGAAAGCCGTTAGTCTTTTCTGTCCATATCTTTCCACCTGGCCGACTGTCTGCTTCAAAAATAACTATATCCAGATCAGGACTTTTCTCTAAAAGCATGAATGCTAAAGAGAGCCCTGAAATGCCTGCGCCGGCAATTGCTATTGTCATAGCCACCTTGTCTCTGTTGATTTTCTTATAACCATATCTGCAAGCGCCTCAATGAACTTTGAAGATGTATTCAGCGACTCTGTTCTTTCTATATTTATTCCGAGGGCAGCGGCCATATTTTTATACTGTATGTCTATTTCATAAAGTGTTTCAATATGGTCAGAGACAAAGCTGATAGGCACAACAAGGACATTTTTTACGCCTTTTTTTGAAATTTTATGAATCATATCTTCTGTTGAAGGCTCAAGCCATTTCACGGGGCCTGTCTTGCTCTGATATGAAAGATACCACTCAAACGGCGACAGAACAAACCGCCTTAATACTTCATTTATAGTCCCCTGTATCTCATTTGCGTACGGGTCTCCCTTGTCAACGAACTTTCTGGGAAGGCTGTGAGCGCTGAAAAGAACAACAGGTCTTTGTCCTTTAAATTTTTCAAGCCCTTGCCTGATTTTTTCTTCAAGTGCATCAATGTAAAGAGGATTATTAAACCATGAGGTAATACATAAATAATCAATATGATATTTCCTAACAGACTCTTCAAATTTCTTTACAGAAGACCCTGTGGTAGCAGTAGAATAATGAGGGTAAAGGCTAAGGGCAATAACCCTGTTTATACCGTCCCTGACAGCATGGTCAACAGCGTCTTCAATAAAAGGATGCCAGTATCTCATTCCGACATATACTTTAAATAACTGTGAACTGTGAACTGTGAACTGTGAACTGTTGAGCAATATTTCAAGCGCCTTTGCCTGGGCATTTGTAATATCCTGTAGCGGTGATTTGCCGCCAATAGCGCCATAAGCATCAATAACATTTTTTAATCTTTTGCGTATGATGAGCGATGCTATAGGCTTCTGCAAAAAAGAAGGGCCGAGCTTTATAATATCCCTGTCAGCAAAGAGATTGTACAGAAAAGGCTTAACTGCTTTAAGCGAGTCAGGACCGCCCATATTCAGCAATAACACTGCAATCATGGATTTAAGGATACAGCATAAAGCAGGTATGATGCAAGCACATACTTCTCAGGAACTCTGTTCGGTGAGCTTTTTCATCAGCCTCTCATATTTTTCAGCGCCTACGCATTCTTTAGCTACAGGACACCATTGAAGACAGGATGGCTTCATATCCCTTGTAATAGTTTTGTCGCAGCCCTTGCATACCGTGTCAGGCTCATCCGTCCATATTTCGTTCTTTTTGCCGCAAAATACACAGACAAGCTCTTCAGGATAAGGACTTCTTATTTCTTTACTGCCTGGACAGCTTTCTTTCATGAATTAATTTAATTTTAAATCTGATTAATTTTTTCTGTCAAGAACTGCAAAGACTCATCTGAAAGAGAGAGGTTTATTTTATTAATCTCATACTTGCTTTTAAATTCATTCTGTCTCATAATATTTTTAACTCACTTATTTAGATGGCATCTGTGGAAGATTTTAAAAAATTAAGAGATTTAATGGTAGAAACTCAGCTTATCCCAAGAGGCATTACTGACAAGCGTGTTCTTGATGCCATGAGGAGAGTGCAGAGGCATCTGTTTGTGCCGGAGTTTATCAGGCACAGCGCTTATGATGACATGGCTATTCCAATTGGAGATGACCAGACTATTTCTCAGCCATATATGGTTGCAGTTATGACAGAACTTCTTGAATTAAAAGGGTTTGAAAAAGTGCTTGAAGTCGGCACTGGTTCAGGATATCAGGCCGCGATACTTGCTGAATTGGCAGGGGAAGTTTATACAATAGAAAGAATTTCTGAGCTTGCAGATATAGCAAGAACAAGGCTAACAGACATCGGATATGAAAATATATATGTAATAGTTAGGGACGGCACAAAAGGCTTGGAAGAAAAAGCGCCGTTTGACAGAATTATTATTACTGCCGCAGCTCCAGATATTCCCGAACCTCTTATAAACCAATTGGCAGAGGGCGGTGTTATGGTTGCACCTGTAGGAGAGAGGTTTTCTCAGATATTAATTAAGGGGAAAAAAGACAAGGGTATTTTTGTCAAAGAATACCATACACCCTGCACGTTTGTCCCCCTTATTGGAGAATATGGCTGGAAAAGATAAAAGATAGTGAGTAGAACAGGTCAATAATATTCTTTTAAATATTGTCCGGTGTATGAATCTTTTGTCATTTTCAATTCATGAGGATCTCCCTCAAATATAATATTTCCGCCTTTTTCTCCGCCTTCAGGGCCAAGATCTATAACATAATCTGCGCTGCCTATTACATCAAGATTATGCTCGATAACAACTACAGTATTGCCAGCCTCAATGAGCCTTTTTATAATCTTAAGAAACTTCAATACATCGTTATGATGCAGTCCGACTGTCGGTTCATCAAGAATATATAGAATGTCTTTAGTTTTTCTTTCGCCCAACTCTGCACATATCTTCAACCTTTGCGCCTCTCCTCCGGAGAATGTTGTGGCAGGCTGTCCAAGCTTCAAATAGCCAAGCCCTATATCTTTCATCAACAAAAGCTTTGTGCATATCTCTGAGATTTCTGAAAAAAAACCAAACGCCTCATCAACAGTCATATGGAGGACATCGCTAATATTTTTGCCTTTGTATGTAACTCTCAATGCATCGTCTTTATATCTCCTGCCTTTGCAATCCTCGCACCTGACAAATATATCTTCAAAAAAATACATCTCTATCTTTTGATAACCTTCGCCCTTGCATGTCTCGCATCTGCCGCCAGAAACATTAAATGAAAAAAAGCCAGGCGTATAGCCATGCGCCCTTGCCTCAATCTGTTGGGAAAAAAGCTTTCTTATGGGGTCAAATATCTTGAGATAGGTTAATGGATTAGAGCGGGGAGTTTTCCCTATTGGCGTCTGGTCTATAAGCCTTACTCCCTTTATTTTTTCAACGCCATCAATCTTTTTATAAGGAAGCGGGGATTCGGGTTCAATTCCGAAATGTCTTGCCAGCGCTAAATATAATGTCTCCACAATCAGGCTGCTTTTGCCCGAGCCAGAAACACCTGCAATAACAGTGAGAAAATTAAGGGGAATTTTAAGATTTATATTTTTCAGGTTATTTCCTGTAGCACCGTGTAGCGACAGTAATGGGTGATGCGCGATGCGTGACAATGAAGCATCAGAACTACCTGTCTGCGTGCATCGCACAGGCAGTCCAAGTGTCAGAGCGTCAGAGTCTTTGTTGTTTTGAATCTTTGACACTTTGATGTTTTGATGCTGACTTCTGACTTCTGACTTTTTAATATATTGCGCCGTCAATGTATCTGCTTTCAAAAATTCATCTATTGGTCCCGAAAATATTACCTCGCCTCCCATGTGTCCTCCTCCGGGTCCCATTTCAACTATCCAGTCGCTTGAAGAAATAATATCTTTATCATGCTCTACTACTATAATGGTATTGCCGTGCGAAGAAAGCTCCTGCATTATTTCTGCGATTCGCCTTGTATCCCTCGGATGAAGACCTATGGTAGGCTCATCAAGGACATAAAGGGTTCCAGTAAGAGCCGATGCAAGCTGATTAGAGAGATTTACCCTCTGATATTCTCCACCTGAAAGGGTTTTTGCCTGCCTGCTTAATGTGAGATAATCAAGACCTACACGCAGGAGAAATTTCAGTTTCAAGGTTATCTGCTTTATTGCCTCTTTTGCAATATCTCTTTGCATGGGAGACAGATGAAGGGTTTCAAACCAACGAAGCATTCCGGATACAGACATGTTTGAAAGCTCTGCTATATCGCTACAGTTTATCCTGTATACGAGTCCGTTTTCACAGAGCCTTTTACCTTTGCATTTCGGGCAAAGGACAGGGCTTCTATACCTGCTTAGTAATACACGGACGTGCAGTTTGTATCTCTTACCCTCCATTTCCTCAAAAAAATTATTTATGCCGTAAAAGTGTTGATTTCCTCTAAAGACAATGTCTTTCTCTTCCTGCGTCAATTCACTATAAGGCTTATTTACACTAATACCGCTTTTTTTAGCGCCTTTTATTATCTGCTCTTTCCACCAGCTATACCCGGGTCTTTCCCAAAGAGCAACGGCGCCTTCTGAAAGAGAAAGGCATTTATCAGGTATTATTAGGTCTTCGTTATACACAAGGATATTGCCAAAACCTTTGCATTCCGGGCATGCACAGAGCGGATGATTAAAAGAAAACATCATTGGAGAAGGCTCCGGCAGCTCTATATTGCAGTCATCGCAGGAATTTCTGGATGAAAACTTCAAAGGCAGTCGAGTACTCAACAAGTTGAGTGCTCGATGGGGAGTTTCTGTTTCTTTAAATATGACTATCTTCAGCCTCTCTTTGCCCTCTTTCCATGCCATCTCTATCGAGTCTGCCAATCTCGGCTCATCCCTTATAACAAGCCTGTCAAGGACGACATCAAGTAACGAGTAACGAGTAACGAGTAACGAGTTTATTTCGTCTATGTCTCTAACTTCTCCGTCAATCCATATCCTGTGAAACCCCCTCTGTTTAAGGCTTTCTATAGATTCGCCGGTCTCAAATAAAATAATCGCCTTTTCATTCTGATATTCTTCTAAAAGCTCGGAGACTATCTGCGATGTGTCCCATTTCCTTATCTCTTTTCCGCATATAGGGCAATATGGGACAGCGATTCTTGAATATAAGACCCTGAGCAAGTCATAAATCTCCGTAAGAGTCCCTACTGTAGAGCGTGAGCCTTTTACAGGGTTTTTTTGTTCAAGGGCAATTGCAGGCCTTATGTTATGTATGGCGTCAACATCGGGCCTGTCAAGTTTTTCTAAAAAAAGACGGGCATAGGTTGATAGTGACTCAATGAATCTCCACTGCCCTTCAGCAAAGATTGTGTCAAATGCTAAAGAAGATTTGCCCGAGCCTGAAACGCCTGTAACGGCAATGACTTTGTTATGAGGCAGTCTGAGATTGATGTTTTTGAGATTGTTCTGTTTGGCGCCTTCAATTATTAATTCACGGTTTGACATCCTGATATTTTAACATTTTGGAATGTTTGTTTTATAATAATAAATGCTCGACTCCATAAGAAATAAAGTCCTTTCAGGTCAAAGGCTTACAAAGGAAGATGCCACTCTATTATTTCAAAGCGATGACATCTTCACTATCGGCAGGCTTGCATCCTATGTGGCAGAAAAGAAAAACGGCAAAAATGCATATTTTATAGTCAACAGGCACATAAATCCCACTAATATATGTGTCAACAGATGTAAATTCTGCGCCTTCAGCCGCTCAAAGGGCGAAGAAGGGGCGTATGAGATGACGATTGAGGAGATTATTGAAAAATTAAAAAACGGTCACGGGTCACGGGTCACGGGTCACGGGTCACGGGTCACGGGTCACGGTTTTTCCGAGGTTCACATTGTCGGCGGGCTTCATCCTGATTGGCCGTTTCAGTATTATCTTGACATGCTGTCAGCTATAAAAAGAGAGTTCCCTGCAATCGCTATAAAGGCATTTACAGCAGTTGAGATTGATTACATGGCAAAGATAAGCGGCATGTCTATTAAAGACACCCTAAAAGAACTTAAGGCTCACGGCCTTGACCTCATGCCTGGCGGCGGTGCAGAGATATTTGCAGAGGGCATAAGAAATAAATTATGCCCTGAAAAGATTTCAGGAGACAGATGGCTTGAGGTAATGGAGATTGCACACAGGGTTGGAATAAAGACCAATGCGACAATGCTCTATGGACATCTTGAGAGTATTGAGAATAGGGTTGACCATCTCCTTAAACTGAGGGATTTGCAGGACAGGACAGGCGGTTTTCAGGCATTTATTCCGCTATCATACCATCCGAAAAATACAGAAATAGGTGGATTCTATTCCTCTGGAATAGATGATTTAAAGACTATTGCCATAAGCAGGCTTGTGCTTGACAATTTCAATCATATCAAGGCCTACTGGATAATGCTTGGAGAAAAAATTTCTCAGGTTGCACTTCTATTTGGCGCTGATGATATTGACGGGACAATTATAGAAGAAAAGATAACGCATTCAGCAGGAGCAATGACCAAAGAAGGAATGACAAAAAAAGAATTAATTCATCTCATAGAAAAAACAGGCAAAACACCTGTGCAGAGGGATGCGTTTTATACCCAAATCCACTTGTTTTTCTAGCTGCTAAATTATTATAGTGTTATAGTGCGATAGCATCAAATACTTTTTCTGCCACTTTCTTATTAAACCCCTTAATATTTACAATCTCCTTAACAGTTGCCTTGCGTATATTATCAATACTTCCGAAATGCCTCAAGAGTTCAAGCCTCCGTTTTTTGCCGATGCCGGGTATCTTTTCGAGTTGCGATTCCATAAGCCTCTTATCCCTCAGTTTCCTGTGAAAAGTTATGGCAAACCTGTGAACTTCATCCCTTATCTTTTTCAGAAGAAGCGATGAACTGCTTCTGTCCTCAAGGTCAATAATTTCATCGTCCATTATAAATGCCCTGTCCGGCTTTTTGGCAACGGCAATAAGATTAGTGTTTATATGTAAATCCTCCATAACTTTTCTTGCAACCTCAAGCTGACCTTTCCCCCCATCAATAACAATCAAGTCAGGTATCAAATGTTCTTTTTTCAATATTCGTTCTACAATCTCATGCATCATTGCATAGTCATCAACCCCTTTAACGCCCTTTATCCTGAGATGTCTGTATTTATCCTTTTTGAATGCGCCATTTTCCCAATAAATAAACGCTCCCACAGATTCGCTTCCATAAATTGTGGATACATCAAAGGCGCCTATGGATACAGGGACTTTTGTTAAATGCAATCTGTCTTTCAATATCTTTAAGGTCTCATCAAAAGTAGACTTCTTTTTTGTCCCGAAATGAATTCTTGCATTCTCATTTGCCATGCGGAGGAGTTCAAGTTTTTTGCCTTCAACTGGAATTTCAATATTGACAGATTCTCCTCTTTTTTTCCTGAGCCATGCCTTAAGCGGCCTTATTTCAGCAGGCATTGCATTGACAGCAATAACCGCTGGCGGGATTATCTCCTTTGAATAGAAAAGCTCTATAAAGCTATGTAGCATTTCCGCTTCATTTGATGCAATTATATTGTCAATAAAAAAATCCTTTGCACCTATTAAAATGCCGTTTCTTATAAATAAAACATTTATTGCGATTCCGTGTTTCGTGTTATCCTTCGACAGGCTCAGGATGACAGTGTCATGGTGATTTTCGTTGTCCGTGTCATGGTGAGCTTGTCGAACCATGTCTTCTGTCTTCTCAAAATAATATCCTATTACATCTATATCTCCAAGCTCAGGAGATACAACCTTTTGCGACTCAAATGCGCGCTGAAGCTTAAATATCCTGTCCCTTATCTTTGCAGCCTCTTCAAAGCGCATCTCTTCAGAAAGCACATGCATCCTGTCTTCCAGATTCTTAAGCAGTTCTTTCTTTTGTCCTTTGAGGAAAAGTATTACTTCATCTATAATTTTTCTATACTCCTCCTTGCTTACAAGGCCCGCGCATGGCGCAGAGCATCTTTTCATCTGATACTGAACGCATGGCCTCATAGGTCTGTCAAGAGAGTATCCGCATGTCCTGATTAAAAAATTCCTTCTGATAAAGGCGAGGGCTTCCCACATTGCCTGAGCAGGGACATAGGGACCAAAGTAAAAATTGCTGTCCTTTTTTATTTTTCTTACAACTTCTATTCTTGGCCATTCTTCTACAGTTGTAATTTTTATATACGGATAGTTTTTGTCGTCCCTCAATATGATGTTAAATTTAGGTTTATGTTGCTTTATGAGATTTGCTTCCAATATCAGGGCCTCAAGTTCATTGTCCGTAACTATGTATGAAAAATCCCTGATCTGCCTGACCATTGCTGCCTTGCGGGGGTCAAGATTGGCAGAGTCTAAAAAATAGCTCCTCATGCGGCTTTTAAGGTTCTTTGCCTTTCCTATGTAAAGAACCTTCTCCTTCATCCCTTTAAAAATATAGGCGCCTGGCTTTCCAGGGACTTTTGATAAATCTAATGTCATAAAAATAGTATATCAGTTGAGGCTCTTGCAAAAGTATATTTTTATGCCTAAAGTCTGTCATTCCAGCGAAAGCTGGAATCCAGAAGCCTGCCCTCGAAGTTCTTAATCGGGGGTCGGTGA
>DBNT01000153.1:0-1130 GCA_002299835.1 Nitrospiraceae bacterium UBA665
TTTCTAAATCGGGATTTGGGTTATTACAGATTGTAGACTGATTTAAAAACTCTTGTGTATAATATAAGTAAGATTATGAGACAGGACAAAGGCAATAAGTAAATAAGGTAAGGAGGAATAAATGAAAAGCAAAAAATTGCTTTATTTACCAATAGTTTTTTTTCTGATACTGCTCCTTGCAATCTCTAGTTGTAACAAAAAAGAGACTGCCTCTGAAGTTGATAAATCCTCGCAGATTAGCCCGACTTTGCAAACTAAAGGGTCTCAACAGGCTGTTAATTCGCCGCCTATAGATACTCCTCTTTTTCTGCCATCTTTTGCAGACCTTGCAGAACAAGTGTCGCCTGCTGTTGTGAATATAAGCACTGTAAAAGTCGTGAGAGTGCCAGGGACACCGTGGCATTTTTTTGGTCCTGACGAAAGAGACCCTCTACTCAGAGAATTCCTTAGAAGGTTTTTCGGAGATATTCCTGATAGAGAATTAAGACAGCGGAGCCTCGGTTCAGGGGTTTTAATAGACAGCAAAGGCCATATTATTACTAATAATCATGTTGTTGCGCAAGCCGAAGAAATATTGGTAAACATGGCGGACGGCAGGGAATTTAAAGCAAATGTCATAGGCAGAGATCCGAGAACAGACATTGCTCTTATAAAAATATCTACTCCTGTCAGAGACCTTTCATTTCTTACCTTCGGGGATTCAAATAGAATCAGGGTCGGCGACTGGGTGCTGGCAATCGGAAATCCTTTTGGATTAGAACACACAGTAACCAAAGGCATAATAAGTGCTACCGGAAGAGCAATAGGAGCTGGTCCGTATGATAATTTCCTTCAAACAGATGCTCCTATTAATCCAGGCAATAGCGGTGGTCCACTTATAAACTTAAAAGGTGAGGTAATCGGTATTAATACAGCCATAATACCTGCGGGTCAAGGAATCGGTTTTGCCATTCCAAGCAATATGGCAGAGGCAATAATCAAACAGCTTAAAGACAAAGGCAGGGTTGTGCGCGGCTGGATAGGCGTATCTATACAGACAGTCACGCCTGAGATAATGAGACATTTTGGTCTTAAAGAACCAAAAGGCGCATTAGTTGCTGATGTAGCACCGAGAAGTCCTGCAGACCGAG
>DBNT01000153.1:1429-2568 GCA_002299835.1 Nitrospiraceae bacterium UBA665
CCGAGAAGTCCTGCAGACCGAGCAGGCATAAAAAGAGGAGATGTCATAGTCATGCTTGACGGTAAAAAGATTGAAAAAACTGGAGACCTTACAAGATTTGTTGCTAAGACCCCTGTAGGAAAATCAGTTACAGCAAAAGTTATACGAGATAGAAGGGAAATAAACTTAAAAGTTACAGTTGCAGAATTAAAAGAAAACAGGCAATAAAAATGGGTCTTAACTGACTGATTAAAATAATGTATTATTATTATTTAATACTTCTTTAGCAAGCGATATATATCCTCTTGCGCCCGGCGAATCTGGAGCATAAAACACAGCAGGCTTGCCGTGGCTTGGAGACTCTGCAAGAACAATATTTCTCGGTATTACCGTATCATATACCTTTGATTTGAATACCCTTCTTACCTCCTCTGCCACCTGCCTTGAGAGGGCTATATGCCTGTTAAACATTGTTAACAGAATGCCTTCCATATTCAAAGATTCATTAAAGCCTCCCCGTATCCTCCAGAGGAGCTTGACAAGAAGGCTTAAGCCTTCCAGCGCAAAATATTCACACTGCACAGGCACTAAAACAGAGTCAGATGCTGCAAGGGCATTAAGCGTTAGAAGCCCAAAAGAAGGGGGGCAGTCTATAAAAATATATCTAAACCTCTTTTTCAGAGGCTTTAAAAAAAACTTAAGGGTATTTTCCCTTTCAGCCCTCTCAAGTAATTCTATTTCTGCAGCAAACAGATCTGCCGTGGCTGGCAGTATATAAAGACTGGGGATGCATGTCTTTTGTATAGCTTCATCTATAGACAACTTGCCTGCATAGACTTCATACAGTCCGTTTTTTGAAAGGTTTTTTATGCCAAGACCGCTTGTAAGATTACCCTGTGGGTCAGAGTCTATTACGAGTATATCTTCTTCAGCAAGCGCCAGAGATGCTGAAAGGTTAAGCGCTGTTGTGGTTTTCCCCACCCCGCCCTTCTGATTAGTTATAGCTATTATCTTTCCCAACTGTCCATAACCCTGCCATGACTCTGAAAGCAATCAGATTCAATATATCAATCTTAATCTCATTTAGGCAAGGAAACTTTCGTATAGCCATAAAAAAGGGTGTGTTTTAACACACCCTTTTTTATGGTTCTTTCTCATTT
>DBNT01000108.1 GCA_002299835.1 Nitrospiraceae bacterium UBA665
ATCGCATCGCTAAAGGCTTTGATGCCATGCCTGCTTTGCATGATTACAGATTATGGACATTAGATAGGCTATCAAATATTAACTTTATTTATCAAGAAGTTTTGTCTCCGACAGATGTTTTCAAACCTTCAATGATATTAATCAAGACAGATACATGCTTTCTGAGGTTATTATATATAGTGCGGGCGTTTCTGGAAAGGACTGTAATATCCTCTCCTTCTAATGCTGCCTTTTCACGAATAAACATGGTTGTTAGAGGACTAACCTGTGGATATATATATCCGGCTACAGAAATTTCATCCTCTATAGGCCGCACAATATCCCACATTTTTTTAATCAATTCAACATCAGGCGAATTCTTTGCAGCCTCTTTTTCTATAACCTTCAATGTCAATTCAAACACCTCTGAAAGCTCCTCAAGCCTTTGCGCCGCCTCAATATCTTTTTTTATATCGGAGAAAAACTCAGAAAGATTAACTTCATACCAATCTTTTAGCCTTTCTGCTATACGTCGGCTTATGCCTTCTATATCATAAATATCTTTATTGTCAAGCACAGACTGCCATGTGTTTCTGTAAATATGGGCATAAAACACCTCCTTTTTAAGCCTTCTTTTTATTAGCGGTCTATAATTAACAAGCCCATCAGTATCAAAAAATGACCTATAAACCTGTATATCCTTCCATAAAACCGGGGTTTTCATAATGTGGGACATATTGTCGGAGATGCTGTCAGGCATCTCCCCATTCAACATCATAGCTGAAAGCTCAAAAATACTATCGGGTTTTATAACGGTTTTGCAGAGCATTTCCTTGCATTCTACCTGAAAGCTACAAGGAGCGCATGCAATATCAGCCTCTATGGCAAGATGACCTTCTCCGTAAGGTCCTGTTTCCCTGTAATGCGCTGTAGACAGGAATATGCCTATGACCTTTGTGCCAACTGCCGTTGCAATATGCAAAGGACCAGTATCATTGCTTACAAGAAGGCGGCATCTCTTTAAAATTGCGGACAATTCCACAAGGTTTGTTCTGCCTATAAGATTAATAACTTTTATTTCAGAAATTTTCTGAAACTCCTCACCTAATCCAGCCTCTGAAGGCGAACCTATAAGCAGAATCTTGACCCTATGAGATTCAGTCAACTTCTTTGCCAGTTCTGTAAAGCTGCGGACAGGCCATCTCCTTTTGTCCTCACTTGCGCCTAATTGAAAGGCTACAAGCAGGTCGCTTCTGCCTATCCCATATTCCTCTAATAAATTGTCTGCAAGTATATCTCCATCTGAAGGAATAGACAAGAGTAGTCCCTTTTTTTTAGGAACAAGCCCGCCTGCTTTTGTGTACATATCGCAGAGATGGAATGGATTATAACCCCTGACAGTGACGAAAATGAAGAAATATTTTATCCACTGATGCCTTATAATGCTGTGTCCTTCAGCATCTATTGTAAATCCTCTTATCTCCTTCGCTTTTATCAGGGAGGTAAGGACTGCGCTCGGCACCGAATGTGTAAAATTCAATGCAAGGTCATATTCAACAGCATTTATTTCTTTAAGAAAATCCTCCATATATCTAAACTTCTTAATAAGGCTACTGCCAAGGCAGAAAAAACTTTTGAACTCATTCATATCAAAAACAATAAGCCTGTCTATAAATGGAATGTAGCTGCATATTTCTGCAAAATCAGAATTTACTGCAGCAGAAATTCTTACATCAGGATACCTTTCCTTAAAAGCTGTGATGGCAGGCGTAGTCTGAACAAGGTCGCCCATGCGCGTAAGATTAACTATCAGAACTTCTTTCATACCTATTTTTTCTTCCGGCAAAATTGTTTCTCAAATTCCTCCGCAAGCATAAACACTTTTTCGACCTCAGAGAGTCTTCCGTCTCCGTTTCTTATCTCTTCTATTATATCTGATAAACTTACATTTTCTTTATCCGAAAGCCTTGCCGAAAGCCTTGCCGAAAGCCTTGCCGAAAATCTTGCCGAAAATCTTGATAGATATTTGCCAAGCTCTGTATTTTCTCCAGCCTCTTTGATAATATCTGCCACATTATCCATTTCCCTATCATGCCATGAAGGAGGCTCATAACCCCTGCTTAAAATGAAATTCAGCATTTCTTCCATTCTTAGTTCATAAGTATGCTCTTTTTCAACCCTTTCTCTGCCCCTTAAAGCTATCTCCTGCCTTTCATCAGGATTATTTAAATAATAATTAATCTTGTCCCTAAGATCACCGATGCTTTCAAAACAGACTATTTCTTTGCCTATGCTGAAAAGCTCTGGTAGTTCTAATCGGTAATCTACAAGTTGGAAACCCTCGCATGCAGCTATCTCAAATGTCCTCGGGTTTACAAAATCACCATTGGGATTAATCCCTTCATGACAGGTAGAGGAATGCAAATTTATATTAATTTTTGTAGCATTAAAAATCTTTACAATATCTTCAGTCCCTATTCTTTCTCCGCCCCTCTGGATATGTTTTGATAGAGGATACCCTACATCCCATTCGCTTCCCCATATTTTAAAATCAAAGTCAATGAGACCTGTAAAGAATTTTCTCCTGTTGTAATACCCTGCGCCAACAAATGACACATCACTGCCGTATATCTTTAATTCTTCTTCGGTAAGATTAAGCCTTTTGTGTGTGTCCATGGATGCTGCCATAGGTAGATATTTAAAGTTTTTAATGCCGGACTTCTTCAAGGCATCAAAAAAATTCCCTCTCTGGATAACGAAAAAGTAATCATAAAGCGGAGCAATACTCTGCCAGTAATCCATAAGCCTGAAGTCCTCAACAAACCAGAAGGCTGTCGGAATCCTGCCTTGCCTGAATTTAGCAAGACAACTGCTGCTAATCGGCGCCTGTGCAAGGGCAAATATAAGGTCTGGTTTAAATTCCGCACATCTGGCAACAGTAGCCTCAGATATAAAACTGACAAGCATCTCCCTCAGTTGAGCTTGGTGGACACTGTCAGATGTTATTTTTTCGATAGCAAAATAGGCATCTTTATAAACACTGTTGTCAACAAAATCGACCTCATGCCCCAATTTTTTTAAAGCAGAAGCACAGTATCCTGTAACTGAAAGAGAACCGCCGTAGATAGGGCCTACTACCATGATCCGCAGCCCCCCGTTGAACCTCTCCAGCACCTTAAGCCTTGAGCGGATGAAGCCAAAATACTTCTTATTCAGATTAACTGAGGGACTGTGCTCAAGAATAACAAACCCCTTATTAAGTCTCGGGGTATCTGTGTCGGTGATTAATCTAATTTCAGAAATAATATCAGACAGGTCTAATAGCTCAAACGCATTTTTTAGAATGCTCAGGTCAGGCTCAAACACGGTTATCTGCCTATCAGTGGTATGAAGAAGTTTCATAATGTGATAGCCCATGCCAAATCCAAAAACGCAGAGTTCAGATGCCTTCTCAATCTTTTCTTTATTGTATCCCACCCATGCATCTGCCTCTTTAACAGGGTCATAGAGGCTGTGAAGTGTGATATTGCCAATCTTCACAGAGGGCTGATTGGTATTTGATATGAGGACTTGAATGTCATCCCTCTTCTTTGCAGAAGAAATCCTGAAAGTTAAATCAGGATTTATAAGACTCAGCGCTTCAATGTTTTTTTCAAAAAACATCTATAAACCCTGCCCTTTGAAAATCGTCGTCAAAGGCAAAAAAATGCTTGATCTTCAACTCTTTCATCACCATAAAGCTTGTGCAATCAGTGAAGGAGTAGCATTTGTCAGAATGTTTCTTAAAATATTCCCATGCCTTGAGTTTAAGAGATTCATCAAGCCAAACAAACTTTGTGATATTGCTGCTAAGTATAAATTCTCCTGCCTTTAAAGCCTCATAATGCCCCACCCGCGACAGTATTGTGGTTATGCATTCATCAAATATATAATCCGTAATCAAAATCTTAATTCTTTCCTTAACTATTTTGTTAAAGATATTTTTAGATTCGTTGTGTCTTTGATCATCCCTGTCAAAGTATGCAACGATGGCGCTTGTATCTCCAAATACTATCATCGTTATTCCTTCTTTGGCGATGCCTTCTTTTCATCCCCTTTTGTGCCGATTAATTGACATGTGGGTTTCATTCCATATAAGTGGAAGTCATGATTTACCGAGAGGTCTCCAACACCACTTTCAAAAAACCCCACAGCTTTCACAAGCGGGTCATTCTCCCAGTCAATCTCTTTATCTTCATCTTTCTCAAGATACTGTTCAACAGCCTCCCTGATAATTGCAGCAGAAGATTTTGATTCTTTTTTTGCCTTCTTTTTTACTCTTTTATGCAGATCTATTGGGAAATAGACCTGTGTTCTCTTTTCAGCAACCGACATTTCATTACCCCCAATTTTAAAGTGCTGTATATATTATACAGCACTTTAGAGACGAAATCAATCCAAATCATATTACCGAAAAATAGAGATAGAAAATTGTTATCCCATTAAATCCCCC
>DBNT01000143.1 GCA_002299835.1 Nitrospiraceae bacterium UBA665
GAGAGTCTCTCCCGTCAAGGGGGAGGGAATCAAGAGAGTCTCTCCTGTCAAGGGAGAGGGAACAGTTTTAGAATTTCTAAATCAGGATTTGGGAATTAAGAAATTGAAAGTGAAAACTAAGAAATTAAAAATAAAAGATTTTTACTTTTTGTTTCTTACTTTTTGTTTCTTACTTTTTGTTTCTTACTTTTTGTTTGGATGTGCACGACAAGAACCTAATATTAAGCACCCTAACACCATTACAGTAGGCTTTTTAGCTGATGCCAGACGCCTACTGCCATTGCTTGCCTCTGACAGCGCATCAGCACAGATAAGCGGCTTTATATTTAACGGCCTTACCAAGTATGACAAGAATTTAAACATAACCGGCGACCTCGCAGAGTCATGGGAAATAAGCCCTGACGGACTGCAAATAATATTTCATCTGAGACAAGGTGTTAAATGGCATGATGGCAGAGAATTTACATCTGACGATGTAATTTTCACTTATAACGCTGTCACTAACCCAGATGTCCCTACGCCATATGGCGGCAATTATGGACCTGTAAAAAAAGTAGAAGCTATTGACAGATACACTGTAAGAGTTACTTATAAAGAGCCTTATGCTCCTGCACTGGAGTCGTGGGGAATGGGTATAATTCCAAAGCATGTGCTTGAAGGAAAAGATTTGAGATCTTTTGAGGTAAATCGCAATCCCGTAGGAACAGGTCCTTATATGCTAAAAGAATGGGTTACTGGGCGGAAAATAGTTCTTGAGGCATTTGATAACTATTTTGAAGGAAGACCCAATATTGATAGATTTATAGCCCGAATAATTCCAGATACGGCCACGATGTTTTTAGAGCTAAAGTCTGGCGGCATTGATTACATGGGACTAACACCTCCTCAATATAAGCTTCAAGGGCATACTGATTTTTTTAAAAAACACTTCCAGAAATTTAGATTCCCCTCTTTTGGCTATACATATTTAGGCTATAATTTACAAAGCCCACTGTTTTTTGATAGACGCGTAAGACAAGCAATATCTTATGCCATTAATAAAAATGAAATTATAGCAGGTGTGCTTATGGGATACGGCACACCATCTACAGGGCCATTCCCTCCTGAATCATGGGCGTATAATCCTAATGTAAGAGATTATAAACATAACCCTGAAAAGGCGATGAGGCTTTTATCTGAGGCCGGCTGGAAAAAGAATGATAAAGGTTTGCTTGAAAAAGACGGCAGGATATTTTCATTTACTGTTTTACTAAATCAAGGCAACCAAGCACGGCTTATGACTGCACAAATAATCAAAGAGCAGCTTAAAAAAGTAGGAATAGACCTGAATATAAAAGTTTTAGAGTGGCAGGCAATGCTAAATGAATTTATACACAAAAGAAGATTTGAGGCAGTCATATTAGGATGGGCTTTATCAAGAGACCCTGATATTTATAGCATATGGCATTCATCAAAAACAAAAGAAGGACAATTTAATTTCATTTCATATAAAAACGATGAAGTAGATAGACTGCTTATAAAAGGTAGACAGACTTTTGATAAGGAAAAAAGAAAACAAATATACCACAGGATACACGAAATACTTGCAGAAGACCAGCCTTACACATTCTTATTTGTACCAGATGCTTTGCCTGTGCTTCACAGGAGATTCAAAGGGGTTACAAAAGCGCCAATCGGCATATGGCATGATTTTATAAACTGGAATGTGCCGAAAAATAAGGCAGAATGGTATCAATAACACGATATGAACACCCTGTTGAAGAAATAAAAAAATCTTCAGATGCACCTATCTTGACTTTTAAAGGCATAAAATTTTAATGTTTTAGATGTCCTGATTTTAGCGGGCAGGTAGCTCAGTCGGTAGAGCAGGGGCCTGAAAAGCCCCGTGTCGGCGGTTCGATTCCGTCCCTGCCCACCACTTATCGCTGGATTGGGCTGATTTTTACTATGCCCCGTTTTCCAATATCCCTTCCAATATCCCCTTCCACAGAATAATTATAATAATTATATTCGTGAAACAGGCTTATAACCCACAGGTTTGTCATCAGGTGTTGTGTTATGCAGGAAGTGGTGAAAATAGATTCATCTTTACACAGTGACAGATACAGGGCTATCTGGTCCGGTAGATACGGGTCAAAAGCCATACCACTTAAATAATACTGCATAAATTCTTCTGCCGCATCTTCTCCCACTTTTTCGGCTCTTTTGCCTCTTTCGCCCAGAGATGTAAAGCCTGCGACTGAATGTTTCCAATCTGCTTTTATAAATAAGAAAGTCCCCTGTCCTGGTGTCGGCACATCTATGCATTGTATTTCTACATGTTCATGACTATCGTTTGTTATCTGAGAAGATATTTTTTGAAGCAGCGCATTTCTTTGTCTTTCTGCTATGGATAAAGGGAGATTTCCAACAGCCGAGTAACCTTTGATGCGTATGAGATTGCCCCTTTCGGTGATTTTTAAGGGTTTTATACCGGTTACAGGGAATATCTCTGCTGTTATTTTTCCGCCGCCCTTCGGGTAAAACCCATAAGAATCAATAGACAAATTTATATTTATGCCTATTTTTTTCAAAATATGTATAAAGACTTCAGATATGTAATGGAAAGATGGACTGAATGGGACATGTGTCCCTCCTTTCAGGGTCACGGTGGATTTTTCTTTTGACAATATCAGCGAAGGGATTAGTGTTTGCAGCACAAGGGCAGTTGAGCCGGCAGTGCCGATGTCAAAGAAAAAATCCCCCCCTTTAACTTTATATGGCTCAAATAAAAGTTCTGTAGAACCTTTATAATCACCTGATACCTTTGCATCGGAAAGCAATTGCGCTGCCTTTACGCATGTTAGATGCTGCGGCATAAGCCCGGGCTTTTTTCTGCCCTTTCTGATGTTGAATATGCGGAAGGGTTTATTGAATAAGCATGAAAGACCGAGTGATGTTCTCAGTATCTGTCCGCCGCCTTCTCCAAAACTTCCATCTATTTCAATCATACCCATAATCCGTAACGAAACATTTGCATAAGCAGAGCAGGTGTGGTTGAAAAGCCTTTAGACGCAGCACTTGCCAGAGCACCAAAACCTTTGGTGCTCGGTCGAGCACTCAACAAGTTGAGTGCTCTGAATATAACATTATCTTGTTTTCGTCATCACCATCGGTGGTAACTTGATGGATGATACATTTATAATCTTTCATTTACACATAAACTAACACTTTCTAAAGGCTTTGAGGCCATACCTGCTCTGCTTGATTACGGATTATGGTCATGCTGCTATGTATTCGTAAACACCCGGTTAAATATAAAATCAATATTTCTCAAATAATATTTAAGGTTAAAGATATTTTCTATCTCGGTCGGTGACAGGTGCTTTGTTATTTCAGCATCTTTCTGGATGAGTTCCATAAAACTCACACCCAATTTCCAGCTTTCCATGGCATTCCTTTGCACCATTGCATATGCATTCTCACGGCTTATACCTTTATCGGTAAGGGCAAGCATGACCCTCTGGGAATTATAAAGACCGTAACTCTTGTCCATATTTGCCTTCATCCTTTCAGGATGCACATGCATGTCTTTAAGTATCCCCTTTAATCTGTTTAGCATGTAGTCAACGAGTATTGTGCTGTCAGGAATAACTACCCTTTCAACCGATGAGTGGGATATATCCCTTTCATGCCATAGAGCAATATTCTCCAATGCAGCTATGGCATTAGAGCGGACAACCCTTGCAAGTCCGGTAATGTTTTCACATCCAACCGGATTTCTCTTGTGCGGCATGGCAGATGAGCCTTTCTGTCCTACGCTGAACGGCTCTTCTGCCTCAGAAACTTCTGTCCTCTGAAGGTGTCTTATCTCGACAGCAATTTTTTCAATACATGCAGCAATTAAGGCAAGAGCGGTCATATATTCAGCATGTCTATCTCTTTGAACAACCTGTGTTGCAACAGGTTCTGGTTTTAGTCCTAATTTTTTACATACCATGTCTTCCAGTGCAGTAGGCACATTTGAAAATGTCCCGACAGCACCAGAAAGCTTGCCGATGCTTATAATATCTTTTGCCGTTTCTATCCTTTTAAGGCTTCTTTTTGCATCTTCATACCAGAGTGCAAATTTAAGTCCAAAGGTCATAGGCTCTGCATGAACTCCGTGGCTTCTGCCTATGCATGGAACATCTTTATATCTGAAAGCTTGTTCTTTTAAAACACCCATTAATCCTTTAAGGTCTTTTATAATAATATCTGCTGCTTCTTTCATGAGGAGTGATAGGGCTGTGTCAACAACATCTGATGAAGTAAGCCCCTTGTGAATAAACCTTGACTCAGGACCCACAAATTCTGAAACAGATGTGAGAAATGCAATGACATCATGTTTTACTGTCTTTTCAATCTCATCAATTCTTAATGTATCAAATCTCGCCTTCTGCTTTATAACTCTTAGGGCATCTTCCGGGATTTCTCCTAATTCAGCCCATGCCTCGCATACGGCAATCTCAACATCGAGCCATTTCTGAAACCTGTTTTCCGGCTCCCAGAGTTTTCCCATCTCAGTGCGTGTATATCGTGGTATCATGGTTACTCCTCATAAGTTCAAAAGTCTTTGTATCTTAATTGAATTATTAAAAATTTTTCCAATTCCGAAGAGTCTTCCTTCAGGGCTTTTAAGACGAATATAGGGCAGCAACGAGCAACGAGCAACAAGCAACGAGTTCGTGGAATTTTCTTTTTCTTTACTCGTTACTATTAACTCGTTACTTGTCACTGTCTTTATTGGATTTCCATTTTTGGCCTTTCTCAAATTATCACCATCCAATATTATTTCTGGCAGATGATTTAATGCAGCGTCTATTGAATATAAAGATGAGGTTTTGTAGGGAAGTTCACTTATCTTTGCTGAATTTTCTATTGAGAATTGCCCTATTTTTGTGCGCATGAGTTCTGTTATATGCGCTCCGACTCCGAGGGCTTCTCCGATGTCATTGCATAAAGAACGGATGTATGTTCCTTTTGAACATGATACTTTTATTGTGAGAAAAGGGCTTTGAGCCTTCAATATTTCAATAGAATATATCTTTACCTTCCTCGGTTTTCTCTCTATCTCTATGCCTTTTCTGGCAAGTTTGTATAATGGTTTGCCGGAAACCTTGATTGCAGAATACATAGGCGGTATCTGTTCAATTTCGCCTGTGAATCTTCGGGTTATCTCTTTTATTTCTTCAATTTGAAATTTGAAATTTGAAATTTGAAATTTTTTGATTACTTTGCCTTCGGCATCATAGGTATCGGTGCTTTCTCCAAGCTTTGCCGTCATGATATATTCTTTATCAAGGTCGGAGATAAATGATGCGACCTTTGTTGCCTCATTTAGACAGACAACAAGCACGCCGGTGGCTATTAGGTCAAGAGTTCCGGCATGTCCTGCCTTTCTTACTTTAAAAAGTTTCTTTACTAATGTTACTGCGTCATGTGAGGTAAGGTTATAATCTTTATTTAGGTTTAGGACAATGTTCATAAGACTCTAAAAATCCCCAGTCCCCTTAATTCAAACAATACCATGAAACTGTATTCCGGAGGTCTTATATTATCTCCTGGTTTTCTGGATAATGATAAGTCCATTGCCCAGCACTGCTCAGAATATCTTGTTTTCAATGTTGATTCTCTTAAGCCCCTGCCTTTTAAGTCATACCAGATATCAGCATTTACAGATATATTTCTGGTTACAGCAGAGTCTATGCCTGCCCTGGCCTGCATTACTTTGGTGTCCTTTGCGTACCTTTTGCCTATAGTTACTGTAGTGCCTTCTATTATATTGACTCTTAGGTCAGAATTTGCTGTTTTAATCTCTTGCACATTAAAGTCATATGACATGTCAAAATTTAATGTAAATGGCCCCCTTATAGATGCCTGAAATTCAGTTGGCTTTAGTGCATTGTCTTTAACATTAAAATCATACGGCTGTGTTGCTCGAACTGACAGGGCAATATCTCTGAATGAAATACTGTTATATAAAGATAGATGCGCCACCGATGTTCTATCAAAAAGTTCGGTTGAATCAAACAGAGGCACAGGACGTGTATCCGGGATAAATCTGTATTCAATTGAAGGCTCAAAAATATGTGAAAATGTCCTGTACTGTTTGACAAGTCTTGACAGAACATTTGCCCTATATTTAAAGGTCTCTCTGTGCAGTGATTTACTATAGCCGGCCTCATTTTGGAGATTATAGAAAGTTACTCTCGGAGAAATGGACTGAAACAATCGCACCCGATCTCCGAAGGAGTAAGACAGGGTTGGATTTAAATCGAGCCTTTGCCCGGCAGGCCCTTTGTCTCTATGGAAATTTGCAAGACTTGATGACATGGTAAAAATCATAGGCCCGATGCTCGTGGGGTTTATTGTATGGCCTATTTCTGGCAGTCTTTGCGGCACATAAGCGAATTCGGGCTTTTTTAGGTCTATCCAGTGCTGACCGAGCAGGTAAAGTCTTGAATTATCAAAAGACATTGATATTTCCCCTGTTGACTGGAGAAATCTCTGAATTCTATTGTCTCTTGTGCGAGCATATTCCCTATAGAAATCTTCGTGGTTAACATAATTTATGTCAAGAAGTCCCCTGATATTTTTAAAGTAATGCTCATTAAAACCCTTAATCTCATAAAAGTCTTTCTTTAATTCCCTGTCTCTTATGTGATAGGCATACCATCTGCCCTTGCCGCTTAAGGTGATATATCTAAATTCTACTCCTTTTCCGATGCCTCGTTTGCTATAATAATCAAGATAAAAGGTTGCGTCCTTGTCTTCATCTATTGCCCAGAAAAAAGCCGGACTGAACTGAAACCCCTTTCTACTGCTCATGCCGATATGAGGAAATAAAAAACCTGTCTTGCGCTCGGTTAATATAGGCGCCCATAAATATGGGGTATAAAGAACCGGCAGGCCCTTGATATTAAATGTAACATTTCTGGCTGTGAGCCTTTCACCAACAATTATATCAACATTACTTCCTTTGAAACACCAGTCAGGCTTGTAAGACGGTTCTGTGTCGCATGTTGTAAATGTTGCTGTTTTTGCGTAATAGTGGTCTTCCTTTATTTTTTTAATACCTTCTCCTGTAATCCAGTAGTTGTCTTTTTTGAAAAAGATAATTGCGTTGTAGAGTTTTCCTGTTTTTGTATCAAGGTTTAGCTCTGCCCTGTCTGTATTTATAACTACTTCTTTATCCGTATAGATGACATTACCCTCTGCTTCTGCGTCAGATGTCGCATGATAAAATATGACTCTGTCGGCAGTCAGCACAGCGTCTTGTCTTTCTATTCTTACATTGCCTGTTGCTACATACTTGTCTTTATCTTTGAAATATTCCAGATGGTCTGCCGTGATTGTGGTAGCCCATGCAGCAGGCAAGTAAGAAGTAAGAAGCAAGAAGTAAGAAGTTAAAAAAATGAAAATCCATAACTTTCCATTTCTCACTTCCAACTTTTCACTTTTCGTTTCCCACTTGCTCATACCGTTTCCCTCAGTGTTGCAAGAACGGCCTTTTCGCCGAGCGATTCCATAGCCTCACCTATAGTATAAAAAGAGCCGGTGATGAGAATGAGTGAGGAGTCTTTTGAAGTATCAAAGTTGCCGAGTGTCAGAGCGTCAGAGTCTTTGCTACTTTGATACTTTGCTACTTTGACACTTTGACGCTGGCTACTAACAGATTTCTCGTTACTCGTTGTTTTTGACTTGTTACTGTCTTTAATTGCTATTTCAATCGCGTCTTTTACAGAATTTGCAACCCTTGAAGAAAAACCCATGTGCAGCGATATCTCTGCAAGTTTTTGCGGGGATGCAGCCCTGCTGTAATTTGGCGCTGTAAATATTATATCCGATGCAAGCGGCAGTATTGGCGACATAATTCCTTTTATATCCTTATCCGACATTATTCCCATTATAAGGATAATCTTGTAATTGTGTAGATGTTTTTTTATGAATTCTGCTAATACCGTTGCTGCATTTGGATTATGGGCTCCGTCAACTATAATTAGCGGTTTATGATTTACTATTTCAAGCCGTCCACGCCATTTTGTAGCTGCAAGACCATCCTTAATCAGTGACGAGTGAGGAGTGACGAATGAAGCGTCAGAGCTACCAAGTGTCAGAGCGTCAGAGTCTTTGACACTTTGACACTGGCTACTATCATACTTCTCATTACTCGTTACTCGTTCGTTACTCTCTTTTAATGCTACTATTGCTGCCTTTATTGCTACACATGCATTAATTAGCTGGTGCTGTCCAGCCAGAGGCACAAAGAGATTTTTTAATGTTGAATGTTGAATGTTGAATGTTGAATCATGGTAATCAAATGCAATTCCGCTAATATCAGATAATCTTAGAATGCCGTTAAAATCCCTTCCGTATAAAAAAAGAGGGGAACCTCTTTTTTCTGCTGTTTTACAGATTACATTTTCAGCTTCTTTTTCTTGTTCTGCAGATACAACAGGGACTCTGTTTTTTATAATCCCTGCCTTTTCTCCGGAAATTTCGGTAAGTGTTTCTCCAAGGAATTCCTTATGGTCATAACTTATGTTTGTAATCACAGAGACTTCCGGGGTGACCATGTTGGTGGCATCAAGTCTGCCGCCCATTCCGACTTCAATGACTGCCCAATCAACATTATTCCTTGCAAAATAAAGAAATGCCATGACAGTTACAAATTCAAAGAATGTAGGCTCAGGAATTTTGAATTTTGTCCCGACTTGTTCGGGATGAATTTTGAATTTTATTTCAGTTGTTAGACTTACTACCTCTGACTCTTTGATTTGTTCATTGTTGATTTTTATCCTTTCAGTGAAACTTACAAGATGTGGGGAGGTGTATAGACCTACTTTAAAGCCGTGCGCCATTAAAATGGAAGCTATCATTGCAGAAGTAGACCCTTTGCCATTTGTGCCTGCAACATGGATGGAGAGAAAATCCCTATGTGGATTGCCAAGGCATGACAATATTTTTTCAGTTTTTTGCAGTCCGAGTTTGATGCCGTATTTCTGAAGGCTGTATAAATAATTAATTGCGTCGATATAGCTCATATGTCGTTACTCGTTACTCGTTACTTGTCACTCGTTACTCGAAGAACTAATAACTAATAACGAATAACGAAATATAAGCTATCAGCCATGAGCTATGAACTATTAGCTATATTAGCCGGCATAAAATGTTCAATAAGCTTATAAATGGTGTTTTTGAGTTCTTTTCTTTCGATCACCATGTCTATCATCCCGTGTTCGAGAAGAAATTCTGCCCTCTGGAAGTTTTCTGGCAATTGCTGCTTAATTGTCTGCTCTATTACCCTCGGACCCGCAAAACCTATAAGGCTTTTTGGCTCAGCTATAATAATGTCGCCGAGCATTGCAAAACTTGCGGTAACGCCTCCGAAAGTCGGGTCAGCGAGGATGGAAATGTATAATACATCAGTTTCCTTGAGTCTTGCGATTGCAGCAGATACCTTTGCCATTTGCATAAGCGAGAACATGCCCTCCTGCATTCTCGCCCCTCCTGATGAAGAAACAGTAATCAGAGGCGCTTTTTTTTCCAGGGCACGTTCTGCTGCCCTTGCTATCTTTTCCCCCACAACAGATCCCATACTCCCCCCCATAAAAGAGAAATCCATTATGGCGAGCACAACAGGTCTCTGCTTTATTAAGGCATCACCGTATATAACGGCTTCATTAAGGCCGCTCTTTTTTTTGTTTTCTTCAATCCTTGTTATATACGGCATGCTGTCCTGAAAATTTAGGGGATTTGTTGTTTCAAGTTCAATGTCCATTTCAACAAAACTGTCTTCATCGGCTATAAAACGGATGCGCTCATGTGCGCTTATCCTGAAGTGGTAGTTGCATTTAGGGCAAACATTGAGATTTTTTTCTATTTCCCTTTTGTAAATTATTTCCCGGCAGCTATCGCATTTTACCCACAGACCTTCAGGTATCTTTACCTTTTTTTCAGCCTTTACCTCTTTTTTCTTTTTAAACCAAGCCACCTCTACTCCATCTCCTCCCTTAATTTTTTAATAAACTCCGTTGCACCTAAAGGGTGCTCAAAAAATTTCTTTACTATTGCGCTGCCTACAATCACACCGTCAGCAATCTGTGAAACCATTTTTGCATCTTCCGGCGTAGAAACCCCAAAGCCTACAGCTACAGGTTTATCTGTAAGCTTTTTCACCAAATTAATATGTGTTTTGAAAGTCTTTTCTAATATCAGTTTTGAGCCCGTAATGCCTGTTATTGAGACATAATATACAAAACCTCTGCATGCCTTTGTGATTTTTTTAATTCTATCTTCAGTGGATGTTGGTGCAACGAGAAATATGGTGTTGAGACCTGTTTTTCGTGATAATTTAATAAGACCCTCTCCTTCATCTGGAGGCAGGTCTGGAATTATTACACCATCAACACCGGCATCCACGGCATCATTAATAAAACTCTCCTCCCCGTATTTAAAGACAGGATTGTAATATGTCATCAAAACTATTGGAATCTGTGTGTGCTGTCTCAATTTTTTGACAAATGAAATTACTTTTTTCAGTGTAACCCCTGCTTTTAATGCCCTTTCTGCTGCCCTCTGTATTGTTGGTCCGTCTGCAAGAGGGTCTGAAAACGGAACTCCTAATTCAATAATATCCGCTCTGCATTCCTCCAATATTAAGATATATTCCATAGTTTTTTCGAGATCAGGGTCTCCTGCCATGATGTATGGAATAAAGGCTTTTTTGTTCTGAGATTTTAGTTTTTTGAATATCTTTTCAATCTTATGCATGGCTTTATTTAGTTTTAATATGATTAATTTCTTCCATAAATATATTGATGTTATAAATTTTATTAAAATGATTTAATAAATTAAAAAATCTGTCTCTCCCATCTAATGTAAGCCAATAATTCCCATCTGTAATCCAGAAAAAGTAGCAGTCAAAGTTTTTATTCTTAATGTAGTTGTTTAACTCAATATATTCTCCTTCATTTATTCCTATTTTTGTGCCTTCAGTTGAATAAAAGTTTAGTTCAAATAAATATTTGGGCTTAAAGTCATCAAAAATCATAAACAAGTAAATATTGGTGATTTATTTTTAAGCCATCCATTTTATATTTTTCTGCAAGATGCCCGTTGCTTTCATTTGTGACAATGATTATTTCTTTAAGATGGAGATTTTTATTAGAAGATAGTATATCTACTATTTTTTTGGCTGTAGGCTCAACATAATCTCCAACTCTTATATCTTTTGTTTGAATAGCACAATATCCGCCATTTTCCAAATGTACCGATTCTTGCTGGATCGTTTCTTTTAAACCACTCAGATGCAATTCCATATCAGCATTAGAAAATGTTTTATCTAATAGAAACGGCATTTTAATAAATAATAATTTTTTCTTTTTAGAAGTCCAGTCGTTAATAGTAGTGCGCTTCCCCTTTGAATTAAGAGAAAAGCCTATGGTTTTATATGGCTTCTCATGCGAGTATCTCTCAATAATATTTTTATTAAGATATTTCTCAAAGTCTTTCTCAGGCAATATCCATACCGTTGAACTTTCTAAAGTATCAAGCGTTCTTTTTGCAGAGAGTTTTTCCATAAATGGCAGAACTGAACCATATGGTAGTGCGGATTCTTTAATTGTTGAATAATCATAAGCAACTGGTTTCTCAAATATTGGGAGATGTTCGTGGGCTAACAGTAAAAAATTATATTTGATGCTGTTAGTATACCAAAAGCCAGTTGTTTTACAATTATGCTGTCGCTTGATAACAAGTTCTTTTAACTTAAAACCAGCATTTAAATAAATATTTATTAATTTAAATCCTAACGGGATTACATGTTTGTGCTTTCTCATATCTCCAATAAGAATTGCACATTGTCTCCCGGGTTTTAATACTCTATAACTCTCCTTTGCGACTCTTGCCATTTCTTTTAAAGAATCTTCAATATCTAAATAAGACAAATCGGCTTTCTCTTGCTCTGTATATTGAATTATATTGGCATAGGGGGGATGAGCACATATAAGGTCAATAGAATTATTTTTTAAAAATGATAAATCTCTTGCATCTCTTACAAATAATTCTGGCTCATATATTTCTTGAAATTGTTTTTCTTCTATTGGAACTTCAAAGTTAATATTCTTTTTTGCAAGCTCAATAGCCTTATTATTAATATCAAATGCAATACATCTTCTCCCCAACAATTTTGCCTCAACTGCTGTTGTTCCAGCCCCGCAAAAATAATCTAAAACTACTTCATTTGGCTTGGAATATTTCAAAATAACATTTCTCGGAATGTATGGCGACCAATTTCCTCTATATTCCCCGCTATGCGTTGCCCAATTACCCCTACTTTTGAAACTCCATACAGTAGTTGCTTCTTCTTTAAAATCCTTTGGATATAAAGTCTTTATCTTTTTTTCAGTATTAAGAACGCTTACACTTATTCCTACTGCCTTTCTAATTATCTTCTCCAATTGGCGATATGTAATCCCATACTTCGCTCCAATCGCTACATCGCTTAATCCCCGTTCCTTATCT
Source organism: Nitrospiraceae bacterium UBA665 (assembly GCA_002299835.1). GTDB lineage: Bacteria > Nitrospirota > Thermodesulfovibrionia > Thermodesulfovibrionales > Dissulfurispiraceae > UBA665. The sequence goes on from DBNT01000143.1 coordinate 12,547, forward strand.
TTTATCACAGCCTTTTCAATCGTTGAAGTAATCATCACAGTTCTATCCCCTTAATCCTTGCCACATGCTGGACATCCTTATCCCCGCGTCCGGAGAGATTTATGATGATGATTTTATTTTTAGATAATTTTGGCGCAAGTTTTACAGTCTCTGCAATGGCATGGGCAGATTCAAGGGCAGGGATTATGCCCTCGGTTTTTGATAAAAGTTCAAAGGCTGATAATGCTTCATCATCAGTGGCAAATGTGTATTGAACCCGTTTCATGTCCCTTAAATACGGGTGCTCTGGGCCTATGGACGCATAATCCAGCCCTGCTGATACCGAATGCGTACCTAAAACATTGCCATCAGCATCCTGAAGGAGATAGCTCTTGCATCCCTGAAAAACGCCTATTGAGCCCCCTGCAAACCTTGCAGCATGCTCCCCTGTATCGATTCCCCTGCCTCCTGCCTCTACTCCGATCATTTTCACATTATCGTTAAGGAATTCATAGAACAATCCCATGGCATTGCTGCCGCCGCCAACGCATGCTATGAGATAATCGGGCAACCTGCCTTCTGTTTTAATAATCTGTTTTTTTGCCTCTCTGCCTATCACTGCCTGAAAATCCCTAACCATCACCGGAAATGGATGTGGTCCAAAAACAGTGCCAAGAACATAATGTGTAGTTCTCACATTTGTTGTCCAATCCCTCAATGACTCGTTTATGGCATCCTTTAATGTCCTTGAGCCTATATTAACCTCATTAACTTTTGCACCGAGCAGTTTCATCCTGAATACATTGAGAGACTGCCTCTGCATATCCTCTGAACCCATATATATTTCGCACTCAAGACCTACGAGCGCAGCCCCTGTTGCTGTTGCAACGCCGTGCTGTCCTGCGCCTGTCTCTGCTATTAATCTATGTTTGTCCATTTTTTTTGCAAGCAGAGCCTGCCCAAGCGCATTATTAATTTTATGTGCGCCTGTATGCGCCAGATCCTCCCGCTTTAAATAAATCTTTGCTCCTCCTAAATATTTTGTTAACCGTTTTGCAAAATAAAGAGGTGTGGGTCTGCCTGTATATGTTTCATGCAGGTGTTTAAGTTCCTTTTGAAAAGAGCTGTTTTTTTTCAATTTTGAATATGCATTCTCAAGCTCAAGAAGCGCAGGCATAAGGGTTTCAGGAACAAACCTTCCGCCGTATTGGCCGAAATATCCTCGTTTGTCTTTTGAATTTATAGTTTTCTTTTTCATTGGCAATTATTTTTTAAAAACTTTTTAAGATTTTGGTATTATATCACATCTGAACTTCATAAGACGCTGGAGGATTTATGCAAGAGACCAAAATAATTCTTTCAGAAAAAGAGATACCGATGCAGTGGTATAACATTATGGCAGACATGCCTAATCTGCCGCAACCCCCTCTTAATCCTGCTACTAAAAAACCGGTTACCCCTGAAGATTTAAGCGCTATATTTCCGATGTCTTTGATAGAGCAGGAGGTTTCCTCTCAGAGATGGATTGATATTCCCTCAGAAGTTCTTGATATATACACCCTTTGGAGGCCCTCACCGCTTTACAGGGCAAGGCGTCTTGAAGCAGCGCTAAAAACACCTGCAAGAATTTATTATAAATATGAAGGCGTCAGCCCAGCAGGAAGCCATAAGCCTAATACAGCAATTCCGCAGGCATATTACAATAAAAAGGCAGGCATAAGAAGAGTTGCTACAGAAACAGGGGCTGGGCAGTGGGGTTCTTCTATGGCACTGGCAGGAAGCGTGTTCGGACTGGAAGTTACGGTTTATATGGTGAGGGTTAGCTATAATCAGAAGCCATATAGAAGGATTGCCATGGAGACATGGGGTGCAACTGTCTATCCAAGCCCTTCAACTGTAACAGAATCTGGCAGAAAAATACTGCAAAAAGACCCTGACAATAATGGAAGTCTTGGCATAGCTATATCAGAGGCTGTTGAAGACGCAGCTACCCATAATGATACAAATTATGCCCTCGGTTCTGTTTTAAATCATGTGATGCTTCACCAGACTGTTATTGGTTTGGAAGCTAAAAAACAATTTGCGGTTGTAAATGATTACCCTGATATAGTTATCGCCTGCAGCGGAGGCGGAAGCAATCTTGCAGGCATAAGCTTTCCGTTTATATACGACAAAATACACGGCAGAGATACAAGGGTAATTGCAGTGGAGCCTGCGTCATGCCCAACTCTTACAAAAGGCGAGTTTAGATATGATTTCGGAGACACAGCCGGGCTTACGCCTTTTTTAATGATGTACACACTTGGCCATGACTTTATGCCTCCGGGAATTCATGCAGGAGGGCTAAGGTATCATGGCCAATCTCCTCTTGTTTCTCAATTATACAAAGATGGCGTTATTGAAGCAAGGGCTTATAAACAGCTTTCATGCTTTGAGGCAGCTATAACATTCTCAAAAACAGAAGGAATAATACCTGCTCCTGAAAGTTCTCATGCAATAAAGGCTGCTATTGATGAGGCGTTACTGTGTAGAGAAGAAGGAAAGGAAAAATGCATCCTCTTTAATCTCAGTGGGCATGGCTATCTTGACCTTACAGCTTATGATGATTACCTTTCAGGCAAGCTTATAGATTATGAGTATCCCAAAGAAACAATAAAAGAGTCACTGGCAAGACTGCCGATGATATAATTAAACTATGATAAGGGTTAAGATTTGCGGCATAACAAATATAGAAGATGCATTGGCCGCTGTAGATTACGGCGCTGATGCCTTGGGCTTTGTCTTTTACCAAAAAAGTCCCCGCTATGTAGTGCCTGAGATGGTGCGTGAGATAATAGCTCAACTGCCGCCGTTTGTTTCTACAGTAGGTGTCTTTGCAAATGAAACCCCGGAAAAGATAAAGGAGATTCTAAAATTTTCCGGAATAGATATTTTGCAACTCCATGGTGATGAGCCGCCTGATACCTGTTATATCTGGCACAGGGTTATAAAGGCATTGAGGGTAAGGGACTTTGCTGACCTTAAACCTCTTGAGGTGTGCCGGGTGTCTTCATTTCTTCTTGACACCTATTCAGCAGAATCTTATGGCGGCACCGGTCAGGTATTTAACTGGGATATTGCTGTGGAGGCAAAGAAGTTTGGCAGAATTATCCTTTCCGGCGGACTTAATCCCGACAACATTGAAAAAGCTGTCAGATATGCAAAACCGTATGCTGTAGATGTCAGCAGTGGCATAGAAATAGAAGAAGAAAAGGGTAAGAAGGATTTGAAGAAGATGAAGGTTTTTATTGAAAGGGCAAAAAAAGCTTTTTTTGAAGTTGGGCTTTAGTCCCCCTTTTGCTCCGATGCCACATGTATAACGGTCTTTACATTCCCTCTTGGATTGAAATCTCCGATTACTTCTAAAAAACGGGGTTTTAAAATCTTTTTGAGTTCCGAATAAATTTTATTTGTGACCTCTTCGTGTGAAATGTGAATATTTCTGAATGAGTTAAGATAAAGCTTCAACGACTTTAATTCAATGACTTTTTTATTAGGGACATAGTTTATTTTTATGGTTGCAAAATCCGGATAGCCCGATCTGGGACAAAGGCATGTAAACTCAGGAAATGTTATATTTATCTCGTAGTCCCTCTCCGGATAGGTATTTTCCCATGCCTCAAGTTTTGTTTCTTTTATTGCTTTTTCTCCATAGCGCATAAAATACCCCTCAGTTGTTAGTCGTTAAATTTCTGAACCCGCAAATTGCATGTTATACAGCTCTTGATAAAGCCCTCCATGTTTAAGCAGTTCTTCATGGCTTCCCTGCTGTATTATTCTGCCGCTGCTCATAACAACTATCTTTGTCGCCTTTTGCACTGTAGAAAGCCTGTGTGCTATGACAATGGTTGTTCTGCCTTCCATGAGCCTTTCAAGTGCCTTTTGAACTTTTTGCTCGGATTCTATATCAAGAGATGATGTTGCTTCATCCAGTATCAATATTGAGGGATTTCTGAGCATTGCCCTCGCAATGGTAATCCTCTGCTTCTGCCCGCCTGACAACCTTACCCCGCGCTCCCCTATTTTTGTTTCATATCCTTCTGGCAGTTCCATTATAAATTCATGGGCGTAAGCATCTTTTGCTGCCATTACCGCCTGCCCCTCTGTTGCATCCGGTCTGCCGAACAGGATATTTGCCTTAATTGTGTCATCAAAAAGAACAACATCCTGTGTAACAACTCCTATATGTGTTCTTAAGGAATTAAGGGATAAATCTTTTATGTCTGCACCATCAATATAAATATTTCCATCGGTTGGATACCAGAATCCGCCTATAAGGTCAGCTAATGTGCTTTTCCCAGCGCCGCTCCTGCCGACAAGGGCGACTATTTCATTAGGCATTATCTCTATGTTTATATCTTTGAGGGCATAGTCTTCTGTAGAGGGATATTTAAATGAAACATTTTCAAAGACAATATGTCCCTTTATCTCCTTTTGCAAACCGCCTTTTTTCTCGGGCGCCACTACAACAATGTCCTTTACCCTTTCAATAACATTTCTGCCCTGCTGGAAATCATTAAATACCCTGCTTAGTCTTTTTAAAGGCGTATACATCATTAGTACGGCAGCAACAAATGAGAAAAAAGATCCCGGCGTCATTTTATCGGATATTATAAGATGTCCGCCGTAAAGCAGGATTATTGCTATGCCTATGCCGCCAAGAGCCTCGGCCATTAAAGATGAAAACTCATTTATCCTTGTCTCTCTCATGGTGCTTCTGTAATGATCTGTCAATGCTACTTCATGCCTTTTTGACATCTCTGATTCCATTGTGAACGCCTTTATAATCTTCATACCCTGAAGGTTTTCATGAAGGATTGAGGTGATTTTTGCTATGAGCAATCTTGTATTCATACCTGTTTTTTTCATTCTTTTGCCAAACTTTCCAATGCCAAAGATAATTAGCGGAATAACTATAAATGACAAAAGCGCAAGATCCCATCGCCTCGTAATAGCCACAACTGCAAGCGCAACAACAGTAGAGCCTTGCACAAAAAAATCTTTTATAGTAAAGGCTACAGTATTTTGAAGCAGACCAACATCATTTAAGATTTTTGATACCAGAGAGCCGCTTGATGTCCTCTGGTAAAATGAAACCGGCAAGGTGAGCAGCCTGCTAAAAATCCCCTGTCTAATTGTCTTTACAATTTTTGCTCCTATAGAACTCATCAAATAATTGGTAAAGAAGGTGAATAAACCTCTCATGAAAAAGAGCGCTATAACTCCCAATGGCAGAAGCAGCAGAAATTCAGATGATTTTTTTTCAAATAAAGAGTCCATAATTGGTTGAATGCTCCATGCAATTGCGCCGTTTATGCCGGAAAGGATGAGGCCGGAGATCACTGCAGCCAGCAATCTCCAGATATGAGCAGTAGAAAAATCCCAGAAAATAAAAAGGTCATTTTTCCAGTTTTTTTCGTGCCTTTTAGTGAATATATCAATTACAGGAGTTTCTTTTTGCATCTGAATATTTTAACACTTTTGATTAAAGTAAAACCCAAATTCCGATTTACCCAAAAACAGAGATAGAGGATTGTTATCCCATTAAATCCCCC
>DBNT01000067.1 GCA_002299835.1 Nitrospiraceae bacterium UBA665
GTTGTCTTTCCCCCTCCCCTTGCGGGAGGGGGAAAGGGGGAGGGGTAAAAAGAGAGGGAACAGCTTTAGAATTTCTAAATCGGGACTTGGATTTGACAGTCTCACAGTAATTTGTGGTTATATTTTATATCACCACAAATCATTAAACCAGAAGGGGTTTTAATATTTTTGATGAGTCTATGTCTATTTCTGGGAGATAATCTAAATAAAATGACCGGACAAAAAATATATACACTTGGGACAAACAGAAGGAGCGAGGAAGATTTTATAGAAATACTGCTCTTTTATGACATTAAAGTATTGATTGATGTCAGAAGATTTCCTACAAGCAAAATACCTATCTTTAAAAAAGAATATCTTCAGGATTTGCTCCGGGAGTCAGGTATGAAATATATCTTTTTAGGGGTTGAATTAGGCGGTTTTAGAAAAGGCGGCTATGAAGCATATACTGCTACCGTGGAATTTCAACACGGACTTGACAGGCTAAAAGATGCTACGAGCAGCGAAAATGCAGTAATAATATGCGCTGAAAAATTCCCTTGGAAATGCCATAGAAAATGGATAGCGAGGGAACTACATAAGCTGGGATGGACTGTATCGCATATTATAGATAAAGGCAAGGTCTGGGTGCCAAAGCATCAAGGTTAAAGCTCCACAAGCATATTATCTATCAGCCTTGTGTTTCCTATTTTTACAGCTATGGCAAGAAGATTTTCCTTTTTGAATTCAGCCATCTCTTCAAGCGTATCCATGTCATAAACGCCTGCATACTGAATTTCTTTGACAAGCGGATTAGACATTAGTTTATTAATCATGTGTTTTTTAACATCTGCTGGATTTGAACCACCTGATTTAATTAGTTGCGATGCTGACAAAAGTGTGCCATATATAACAACGGCTGATGCCTTTTCATTTGAAGACAGATATATATTCCTTGAACTCATAGCAAGTCCGTCCTTTTCTCTAATGGTAGGGCAAATTACAAGCTCCACATCCATATTCATATCTTGCACCATTCTTCTGATTACCACTGTCTGTTGAAAATCCTTCTGTCCGAAGTATGCCCTTGACGGCTTAACAATATTAAAAAGCTTGCAGACGGCCGTAGCAACTCCTGTGAAGTGTCCGGGCCTGAAAGCACCGCAGAGTTTGTCTGAAATCTCCCTTACATTTATATATGTAGAGAGCCTCTCGCCATACATGTTTTTATTGTCAGGCATAAACAATATATCAACTCCCTCTTTTTGCAGCTTCTCCATGTCGCCTTCCATGTCTTTTGGATAGCTGTCAAAATCCTCTTTTGGTCCGAACTGTATGGGATTTACAAATATACTTGCTGTAACTATGTCATTTTCATTCCTTGCCCGCTTAACAAGGCTGATGTGCCCTCTATGCAATGCACCCATTGTAGGAACAAAACCTATTGTTTTGCCCTTTTGAATATACTGTTTCGAAGTCTCCTGCATTATTCTTGATATGCGAATAGTTTCCATCTATAAATATTATTTAAGATTTATGATGCCAGTCAAGCTAAAAAAAATTTTTGTTCCCGAAATCAAGCCAGACTGGTTAATATGTCTATGCCTATTTGGTGTTTATCTTATACACAAGTTTTATGAAAAACATGGAGAGGAAGCAACAAGGGAAGCCTTTGGAGTTGACAGAAAACTCATCAGCAAATGGCGTAAAAGGCTTAAAGAAAACAGTGGAAGACTTGAGGCATTGATACCCCATAGCACACGTCCTAAAAGGGCAAGAAAGTCAAAAATACCATATCCACGACAAGAGGCTATTTAATCAGGCTCTTGCTGATTACCTAATCTTCTACCCTGCCTGTGCGGACACGCAGACAGGAACACCAAAAGGATTCATAAATCACTTAACAAAAAGACACCAATGCAGTTTATAATTGAAAAAGAAGGAATGTCGCAAAAGTCCTTATCTTATACATGGGCTTTGAAACTTTCAAATAGTCATGCCAAAAATAAAGAGGCTGCAGATACGGATTTAAAAGTAATTGAGAGGCTTCAGCAGATTGGCTGGAAGCGGGGAGATACCCTGCTTTACCGCACAATGAGTTATAATTATTCCATCAAAAAAACAGGGATAAAAAGGAGGCTATATGCGTGTTACAACAGATTACAAAAAAGAGTTGATGACTATAACCAAAGATTTGCCTGATAAGGAAGTCAGGGAGGTGTTGGATTTTGCCCGCTTTCTCAAGGCTAAAAAAGAGGGTTTTTCATATACACAAATTAAAGACAGCGCTGAATATGTCAGGACTCTTAGAGCAAAGGAAGGCAAGAAGGTCAAATCAGCAAAAAAATTCATTGACGAGCTTATTGAATGGCAAAAATTAGCATCCTAATAGATACCGATATTTTTATTGACGCTCTCAAAGGCATCAAAAGCGCAAAGGAACTGTTCAGAGCAAAAGAGATAGAGTGTTACTGTTCAATTCTGAGCAGAAAAGAATTGCTGTCAAAAGGCGGGCTAAAAGATTCGGAGAGGAAGAAAATATTGAATATGTTGTCACGGGTAAGGGTTTTACGGATAGACGATGACATACACAGAAAGTTTTTCAGTTTGACTAAAAAATATGGAGACAGAGATGATTTATTTATAGATTATATTATTGCCGCAACTGCATGGTCAAAGAAACTGCCTTTGCTGACAAGAAACAGAAAGCATTTTGAACATATAGAGGAAATAACTCTTCTTCCGGCATATGAGGATAATTAGAGTGATACAATGAGGGCGATGATTCAAATGCATGAACTCAAGCCTGACGCTGATTTTGATTTGTATTTAACCGAAAAAGCGAAAAAAGGGGTTTTAGGGGGAAAAGAAAAATGAGCAAGCATGCACAGAATAAACAAGGCGACTGATACGGATTTAAAGGTGATTGAGAGGCTTCAGCAACTCGGCTGGAAGCGGGTTTTGCGGTATGTTTGTCCAAATCGCAAAATTTATTGAACGGCACAAGAAAAGGCCGAGCGCAGAGATTAGCGTCTTCGGAGAGGAAAAGACAGCAGAGACAATCAGGCTTTGCAAGATGAACCTTGCAGTGCATGGGCTGTCAGGAGATGTTAAACAGGGTAATACTTATTATGAGGACATCCATAATTCAGTCGGCAAGTTTGATTTTGTCATGGCAGATCCCCCATTCAATGTAAATGGTGTTGACAAAGAAAAGCTGAAGGATGACAAACGTTTACCTTACGGCCTGCCTAAGCCCGATAATGCAAATTATCTTTGGATACAGATATTCTTATGGCTCTAACTTCTTCTACACTGTCACGCTGCCATGCACACTCTGGTTTTTGGATAAAGGGAAGAAGAAGACAGATAGAAAAGACAAGGTGCTTTTTATTGACGCCCGGCATATCTACAATCAGATAGACCGCGCACACAGGGACTTTCTGCCAGAGCAGATAGAGTTCATATCAAATATTGTCAGGCTTTATCGCGACGAAGACATCGAGACTGACTACGGAAGCGAAAAGCTTATGAAAGAGCGATTCCCAAAAGGCAAATACAGGGACATTGAAGGACTTTGCAAAGTAGCCGCATTGAAAGAGATGCAAGGGCGAGATTCAAAAAATGACGGTTCAATAATAACCTTTTCGGATTTTCTGTCCTTGTCCATTACTTAGACGCCATTAATATTCTGGAAAAGTTTATGAAAACTATGATATTCTAATTATTCATAACCTAATGAACCCTTTAATAAAGGAGAAAAAGTATGGGAATTCCTAAAAAAGTGTCTGGGAAAATTTCTGGTGCTGAGATAATAATTGAATGCCTCAAAAGAGAGGGTGTAAAGCATATCTTTGGATACCCCGGCGGAGTTATTTTGAATATCTTTGACCTCCTTTACGATGATAAAGATTTAAAACTTATACTTACAAGGCATGAACAGGGCGCTGTGCATGCAGCGGACGCATATGCAAGGTCAACAGGAAAACCAGGCGTTGTCCTCGTTACATCCGGCCCAGGCGCTACAAATACTGTTACAGGCATAGCAACAGCATCTATGGATTCTGTTCCGCTTGTTGTTTTTACAGGACAGGTTCCAACCATGCTTATTGGCAACGATGCCTTTCAAGAAGCTGATATTGTAGGTATAACAAGATCCTGCACAAAATACAATATACTTGCAAAGGATGTAAATCAACTGGCAAGACAGATAAGGGAGGCGTTTTACATAGCAGCATCCGGCAGGCCTGGTCCTGTGCTTATAGACCTTCCAAAGGATGTTACATCTGGGAAGGCAGAGTTTGTATGGCCTGAAAAGATTGACATCAGGAGCTATAGCCCTACCTATGAAGGCAGCAAGTGGATGATAGAAAAGGCAGCCCATGAAATTGCAAAGGCAAAAAAACCTGTAATAATTGCAGGCGGGGGTTGCATAATCTCCGAAGCCTCTGCTGAACTGAAAGAGCTTGCCGAACTCACTGACACTCCGGTGACAATGACTTTAATGGGACTCGGGGCATTTCCGGGTACACATTCGCTTTCGCTCGGTATGCTCGGTATGCACGGCACATATTATGCTAATAAAAGCGTTCAGGAATCGGATTTGTTAATTGCTATAGGAATGAGGTTTGACGACAGGGTTACCGGAAAAATAGAAGGATTTGCACCACATGCAAAAATAGTTCATATAGATATTGATCCTACATCAATAAGAAAAAATGTCAGGGTGGACATCCCGATTGTTGGAGATGTTAAGCGTGTTTTAAAAGTGCTAAATAAGTTTTTAAAGGGAGAAGTAAAGGAGCAGTGGGGCGAGGTGAGAAAGGCATGGTTGAAACAGATAGCGGCATGGAAAAATGAAAGGCCTTTAACTTACACATACAGCCCTGATGTAATAAAACCTCAATATGTAGTAGAAAAGATATATGAAATTACAAAGGGTGATGCAATTATAACTACAGAGGTAGGACAAAACCAGATGTGGGCGGCACAATTTTACAAGTATGACAAACCAAAAAGACTATTGACTTCTGGAGGGCTTGGCACAATGGGATATGGCTTCCCGGCAGCTATAGGCGCTCAGCTTGCGCATCCTGATAAACTTGTGATAGATATAGCAGGAGACGGAAGCATACAAATGAACATACAGGAATTAGCTACAGCAGTCATTTACAAACTGCCTGTTAAGGTTGCAATACTTAACAACAGGTATTTGGGAATGGTCAGGCAATGGCAGGAGCTTTTCTATCAGGAGAGATATTCACATGTATATCTTGAAACAGAGACTACGCCTGACTTTGTTGAACTTGCACATGCTTATGGAGCAGTTGGACTGAGGGCTACTAAACCAAGTGAGGTTGAGCCAGTGATTAGGGAGGCTATAAAAATAAAGAAGCCTGTTTTTATAGACTTTGTCTGCGACTGGAAAGAGAAGGTATATCCAATGGTTCCGGCAGGTGCAACGCTGGATTCTATGCTCTTTGAAGAAAAAGAGAAAAAGGCTGAAAAGAAACTTAAAGCGGTGAAATAGCGGAGGTCATGAAATGAGACATACTATTTCTGTTTTGGTTGAGAACAAGTTTGGCGTTCTTTCAAGAGTTGCAGGGCTTTTCAGCGGCAGGGGATATAATATCGAGAGTCTTTCTGTTGGCGAGACAATAGACCCGAATATCTCAATAATGACCATTGTAACCACAGGCGACGATTGGGTTATAGAACAGATTAACAAACAGTTAAACAAGCTGATTGATGTGATAAAGGTTGTAGACCTTACCGAACTGCACCATGTGGAAAGGGAAATGGTGCTTATAAAGGTTGCGCCGAAACAGGAAAACAAGGCAGAAGTCTTAAGTATCGCCGAAATATTCAGGGGCAGGATTGTAGATTCGAGTCCTAATACTTACACTATAGAGATTACTGGCGATGAAAAGAAAATCGAGGCATTTGTAGAACTCATGAAACCTATGGGAATAAAGGAATTTGTAAGAACAGGCAAAGTTGCGATAGCAAGAGAAATATTAAAGAAAAAATAGAGGGATAATATGAATAACAAAGTTTATCTGATTGATGTTACTAATAGAGACGGTGTTCAGACATCAAGGATTTTATTGCCGAAACTCTCAAAGACCATGTTAAATATTTATCTTGATGAGATGGGGCTATATCAGAGCGAAATAGGCTTTCCCACACTAAAGCACGAGATTAATTATATAAATGCCAATCTTCAACTGGCAAAAGTTGGTGCAATAAAAAGGCTCCACCTTGAAGGCTGGTGCAGGGCTATACCGGAGGATGTAGAACTATCGTTTAAAAATTGCCCTGACCTTAAACATCTTAATATTTCCATGTCCACTTCAGAAATTATGCTCCGCGGCAAATTTCAGGGCAAAAAGACATGGAAAGATATATTAAAGACCGTATCAAATGCTGTAAAAAGAGCTAAAGATCTCGGCGCCGAAACAGTGGGGCTGAATGCAGAAGATGCATCAAGAACAGAACTCGATAAACTTATTGAATTTCTTGGTGTTGGCAAAGAGGCAGGCGCTGATAGGTTTAGATATTGCGATACGCTCGGAGCTGACGACCCTATAACAATATACGAGCGCATAAAGGCCCTTTCCCTTGCAACAAGATTTCCTGTTGAAATGCATTGCCATAACGATCTTGGAATGGCTGAAGCCGTGTCTGTTGCCGGCGCTCAAGGCGCTATAGAGTCCGGAGTTGATGCCTATATAAATACAACAATAAACGGATATGGTGAAAGAGCGGGCAATTGCGACCTTGTTTCCACAATACTCGCGCTTAAGTTTTCACACGGCCTTAAGGATAAATTGCCGTTAGATGAACATGTTGACTTGAAGAAGTCATGGAGAATTGCAAGATATGCCTCTTATGCATTCAACCTCCCGATACCCATAAACCAGCCAGGCGTCGGCGCCAATGCATTTGCTCATGAGTCGGGCATTCATGCAGATGGAGCATTAAAAGACAGGCGCAGTTACGAACTTTATGACCCCGAGGATGTAGGAAGAGGAGAGCCTGATTTACTTGAAACCGGACGAATTATAACAACTGGCGCTTACGGCGGCGTAAAGGGATTTAGATATGTTTATAGCAAACTCGGAATAGAATTTCATGATGACAATGAGGCAAAAAATATTCTTGAATTAGTTCAGTATGCAAATCTTCATACTCAAAAACCACTTACAGATGATGAATTGAGGTTTATAGCGAGTTACCCAGAGATACTGAGGATGATGCTTACAGTAAACCCGTAAGACAAGTAATTAAGTAAATAAGTGAGGCTCTTGCAAAAGT
>DBNT01000047.1 GCA_002299835.1 Nitrospiraceae bacterium UBA665
TCGCCAGTTCCCGCAAGGGGAGGGGGAAAGACACCCCTCTAACCCCCTTTGATAAGGGGGATTTTATAGGAAGGCAATTTTCTATCTCTGTTTTTGGGTATTATGCAGGAGATTATTTATCGCTGGATTTTGGGATATAATTATATACCATGTCTTTAAAAAAATGGGTAGACAGTGTAAATAATGCTATAGAGGGAATCCTGTATGCTTTAAAGACACAGAGACATCTTAGATGCCATTTTTATTTAGCAGTTACCGTCTTTATTTTAAGTCATATCCTCGGTGTGGGAAGGACGGATTTTCTGATAATCTCCATTGCCGTTATCCTCGTACTGCTTGCAGAGATGATTAACACAGCTATTGAATATGTTGTGGATATGATTTCACCGGAACACAGCGAGAAGGCAAGGATTGCAAAGGATGTATCTGCCGGCGCTGTTTTTATCACTGCCTTTGGCGCAGCAGTCTTAGGGTATATTATACTTTTCCCTTATCTTGTTAGTGTTTTTGAGACCGGAATCCATGTTACAAAACATTCAAAAGACAAGGTCGCTCTTATAGCAGTTATTCTTGTTTTGATATCTGTGGTGCTGCTTAAATCTCGTTCTAAAGGAGGTCATCTCTTAAGGGGTGGCATGCCGAGCGGTCACTCTGCAATAGCATTCTCAGCATGGGTTGCTGTTACATATATTGCAGAAAATTTTATAGTCTCCCTGCTTTCCTTCGTAATGGCTGTCCTTATTGCACAAAGCAGGGTAGCAGTCAGGGTGCATACACTTCTTGAAGTGATAGTCGGAGCAGTTTTAGGGGCAGGGATTACACTTTTACTCTTTGCTGTCTTTTCCTGAGCTGCTTATAAACCACATTTTTACTATCAGCAGAAAAACACCGGCTGTAAGAGCCATATCAGCCACATTAAAAGCAGGCCAGTGGTATTTATATATATAGAAATCCAAAAAATCTATGACAAAACCGTGAATAATCCTGTCAGTCGTATTGCCTGCTGCGCCTCCTAATATAAAGGAATAGGCAAGCCCGTTACTTATATCTTTAATGATAAGAACTGAAACAAAAATAATGGCTGCCAGACCTATTATGATAAAAAATGTAGCGCCGAGATCTTTGAACATGCCAAATGCAGCGCCAAAGTTTTTGACATATACGATATTAAAAAAAGGAAGCACATTTATAGTTTCATATAGGCTTACATTGCTCTTTATAAGATATTTAGTAAACTGGTCGAGAACAAATACAAATAAAGCAACCAAAAAAAATAGAAACCGTTTTTCAAGTAATTGCATTATAACACCTCTTACATACTTGCGGATGGTCTTTAAATTTGCCTACGGATTCACTCCAGTTCCAGCACCTCTCACACTTCTGCCCCAGAGCCCTTTCTATTTTTATATAAAGATTTTTGATTTCAGGGCTTTCATAAACATCATCTCTATCCCAAAAAACCTCGCGATTTTTTGGGGACCCCGGTTCTGCCCTCATGTTAGACAGATATAGCTCAACATCTGAGACAATAAAAAGGGCAGGCAAAAAGTCTTTATAATTTTGCAAAAGATTTAACTCTTCGTCATCCGCATAAAATATCAGCCTTGCTTCAAGAGAATTGCCGATAAATTTATCCTTTCTCTTTATCTCAAGCGCCCTGTTTGCTTCATCCCGTATCTTTATAAGCCTTTCCCATTTTTTTTCCAATGCTTCATCAAGAAATTCGTTTTGCACAGTTGGCACAGTTGGAAATGATGATAAAAACACGCTTTCTGGTAAATCTGTTTTTTGACTTTTTATCGACTGCCAGACCTCTTCTGAAGTAAACGAGAGCACCGGAGCCATTAACTTTGTCATTGTTAACAGTATCTGGTAAAGCACCCACTGGGCAGCCCTTCTTTCTTTTGAGTCTGCCTTAAATGTATAAAGACGGTCTTTAAGTATATCAAGATAAAAAGAACTCATATCAACAACGCAAAAGTTGTAAATGGAATGAAAAACCTCATGAAAGTTAAAGTTTTCATATGCAGATGTTACTTTCATGACCAGTCCCTGAAGCCTGCTCATTGCCCATCTGTCAATCTCTAAAAGATAGCCGCTGCAGTCCTTTCCGTCGTAATCATATATGTTTGCAAGCAAAAATCTTTTAGTGTTTCTTATTTTTCTGTAAGCTTCAGTAAGTCTTGTGATAATGTCTTTTGAAAGTCTTACATCTTCTTTATAGTCTTCTGAAGAAACCCAGAGCCTTAGAATTTCAGCGCCGCTTGCCTTTATAACCTCCCCCGGTAAAATGACATTTCCAAGCGATTTTGACATCTTCTTACCCTGCCCGTCAACAGTAAAACCATGTGTGAGGACTATTTTATAAGGTGCTTTGCTTTTTGTTCCGACTGAGGCAAGCAAAGAACTCTGAAACCACCCCCTGTGCTGGTCGCTTCCTTCAAGATACATATCTGCTGGCCATGAGAGCCTTTTGTCTTTTTCTAAAACTGCTACATGACTCACCCCTGAGTCAAACCACACATCAAGAATGTCTACCTCTTTTTTAAACGATGCGCCGCCGCATTTACGGCATTTGTAATCTTCTTTGAGGAGTTCCTTAATTGAAACTGTAAACCATATATCTGCTCCGTTGTCTTCAATAAGCTTTAAAATTTTTTCAAACAATGCGCCATCTTCAATAAATGTTCCGCAGTCTTCACAAGTGATTAGAGCAATTGGCACTCCCCACGCCCTCTGCCTTGATATGCACCAGTCAGGACGGTTTGATACCATTGAATAAATCCTGTCCTGTCCCCATGACGGGATCCACTCTACGCGTTCTATTTCTTTCAGACATTTTGTGCGCAGGTTGTTTTTTTCCATAGAGATAAACCACTGTGCAGTAGCCCTGAATATGACAGGTTTTTTGCATCTCCAGCAGTGCGGGTATGAATGCCTCACTTTATCTCTACTGCAAAGCGCCCCTTTTTCTTTCAATAGTTCAATAATACCTTCGTTTGCTTTAAATACAAATTGTCCTTCAAATTCCGGCACCTGCTTTGTAAATTTACCCCTGTCATCAACAGGCGCGTATATGTCAAGGCCGTAATTAAGTCCTGCTGCATAGTCATCTTCGCCGTGACCCGGGGCAATATGCACAATTCCTGAGCCTTCACCAACAGAGACAAAGTCACCGGCAATAACTCTGGATTCCCTTTCTATGAAAGGATGTCTTGTTCTTATTCCTTTCAGTTTACTGCCTGAAACTTTAGCTACGACATCGCCTTTTAAAACACCCTTTTGTTTAAGGTTTTGAAGGTTTTCATCTGCAGCTATATGTATTTCGTTTCCGTCCGCTACTGCAGCATATGTAATATCCGGATTTACAGCAAGCGCAAGGTTTGCCGGAAGTGTCCATGGAGTTGTTGTCCAGATGATAATATATACTTTCTTGTTTAACAACTCTGGCAACTCTGGCAAATATTTAGAAATATCTTCTTTGGCAACCTGAAACCTTACGAATATTGAAGGAGATTCCTTTTCAGCATACTCAACCTCTGCTTCTGCCAAAGCCGTAACACAGGAAGGACACCAGTGTACAGGCTTTTTGCCTTTATATACAGAGCCGTTTTTTATAAACCTGAAAAATTCATTGACAATAGATGCCTCATAGTCGTATGACATTGTTAAATACGGCATGTCCCAGTCGCCGAATACACCGAGCCTCTTGAACTCTTCTTTCTGTATATCTACAAATCTGGCAGCATATTCACGGCAGAGGTTTCTTTTCTGTATGACATCAACGGAGTCTTTTTTATCGCCTAAATTTTTGTCCACCTGTAGTTCTATCGGAAGACCATGGCAGTCCCAGCCCGGCACAAAAGGGGAATAATATCCCTGCATAGCTTTGTATTTAACAATAATGTCTTTTAAAATCTTATTTAAGGCATGTCCTATATGAATATTGCCATTTGCATACGGCGGTCCGTCATGCAGTATATATCTTTTTTTATCCTCGTTATTTTCTTGTATCTTATGATAGATGCCGCTTTTTTCCCATAGCTTTAATATTTCTGTCTCCTTCTCATGCAGATTAGCCTTCATCGGGAAGTCAGTTTGTGGTAAATTAAGAGTATCCTTATAATTAATAGCCATAGTTGAAAAATTAACACTAAAATGTTTTTTTAGTCAAGATCATAATCTGTAATCATGCAAAGCAGGCATGGCATCAAAGCCCTTATCGAAGCGATAAAATTATTTATATGCCTGTTTTTTTTCTTAATTTAAAATGTTACATTGAAGTTGC
>DBNT01000018.1 GCA_002299835.1 Nitrospiraceae bacterium UBA665
TACCCGACCTGCATTTTAAGAGTAATAATCGCTTAATTTATTAGAAGATAGATGAAAAAAATAGCCTTAAATCTTAAAATAGCATGGCGGTCACTTTGTAACTTCAGACTTAGAACATCCCTGGCTGTATTAGGTGTGTTTTTAGGAACATTCTCTTTGATAGTCGTAACTAATCTCTCCGGCTCTATGTCAAAAAAGATCGAAACTGAGATAGCGGCTCTGGGGGAAAACCTCCTTATAGTCCAGAGCGGAGTTACAAGGAGAGTTGGCGCAGGCACAAGACTTATGAGCGATGCTACTACTCTTACTGTTACAGATGCTGAAGCTATAGCGCAGAAATTACCTTTTGTCAATGATGCATCTCCATCAGCCAATAAGCTTTTTCCTGTGAGATATGGCAATACAACTTTGAGATCGGTTCTTTTAGTCGGCGCAGCGCCGAATTACCCTGATATAAGAAATCATATGGTTCAGAGAGGTTCTTTTATTGCTAATTATGACAATATAAATTTAAATCGGGTTGCAGTTATCGGGCAAAGGGTTGCAGAAAAACTATTTGCAGATGAAGACCCAATAGGAAAATATATACTTATTTTTAGAGTTCCATGTCGGGTAATAGGCGTAATGGAAGAAAAGGGTGTAGATATTGCAGGGTTTGACCGCGACAATCAGATTTTTATTCCTCTTAATACATATATGAGGAGATTTGTAAATAAGGATTTTGTTAATACAATATATGTCAATGTTGCAGACAGCGAGGTTATCGGAAAAACTAAATCACAGATAGAAGAATTATTAAGAAAAAGACATAACATAAGACCAGGACAAAGGGATAATTTTACTGTTATAGATCCTAAGGATGTAATGGCGCTAAGGGAGCAGGCAATATCTATGATAACAGTTTTAGGAAGGATAGCCGCTACAGTTTCATTCATAATAGGCGGCATAGGTATACTCTCCATAATGATATTGATTGTAAATGAACGGAGGGTAGAAATCGGCATTAGAAGGGCTGTGGGCGCAGGGAAAAGGGATATAATCCTTCAGTTTCTTATGGAATCGTCATTTATATCTTTCAGCGGCGGCATGGTTGGGGTGATAGCGGGCTTTATTGCAAGCGCTGTAATATTTAAGGTTTCGGATCTGCCATTTGTAATCTCTCCAGTTGGCATTGCAGTAGCATTTTTGGCTTCTGTTACAGTAGGCGTGCTGGCAGGTCTGTATCCTTCTAAAAAGGCAATCTCAATACAGCCGGCTGATGTAATAAGGTTATGACCTGACTGTAATGTAGCCGGAATATAATATCATTGCCCCGCCGATTATAATGCTAAGATTCACTGCTTCGTGCAAAAATATCATGCCGAGCAGTATAGCACAAACCGGTTCTAAATAGCCGATGATAGCTGCTTTGTTGGCTGTAACCTCTTTCATCCCTCTGAAATAAAGAACAGGGGCTATAGTTGAATGGACTATGCCCATTACAGCAAATGCCCACAATGCAGAACTAAAATTTTCAGGGATTTCAACAAAAGGCAATAGAATAAAAGCAATAATTAAATTCTGAAAGAGCGTCATTACAAAGGGATTGAAACTTTGCGCCAGCACCCTTATCACTATTATTAAAACAGCATAAGCAAGTCCTGAAAGCAAACCTGAAAATATTCCGATTGCATTGGCGTCTCCTTTAAATAACAGACTCATAAATTCACTGGGAGAAAAGCCAAGCATTATCCACAGACCTGCTGATGCTATAACTATTGATATTAAAATCTTTATAGTAAGTTTTTCCTTCAAAAAAAGGGGAGCTAAAAAGGCAACAATAACAGGCGCTGTATAATGTGTCAGAACAGCATTTGCAATAGTTGTATTTTTAAACGCAATGAAATAAGACAATGTATTTGCAAGACTTATAATAGCTAAAATTAAAAGATAAAGGGATTTTTTTGGATTAGGAAGTTGCTGTCTTAATTCTTTTTTTGAAAGCACTGCCGTACCAATGAGTGTGGCTGATATTACGCAGGAAAAAAACATTAACAAGTGAACAGGCATTTCAGAAAGCCTTATTACAATACCCAAAGAACTCCAGAGAAATATGGCGGTCAGTATATAAAGCATAGGCTACAACCTATAGCTTGTCATGTCTGCATAAAACATTAAATACCCTATCAAAGTGTCAGAGTAAAAATCCCTTTCCCCGACTAAAAACTTTGGGAACAAGGCTTTGACGCTCTACTACTCTGATACTATGACTCTTTGACACTTTTCATTTGCTTTGATACTTTGATGCTCTGACACTATGACACTAAAATTATGCAGCGCCACAGCATTTTTTATACTTCTTGCCGCTTGCGCATGGACAGGGGTCATTCCTACCTACTTTTTTCTCTTTATGGACAGGTTGTTTTACGCCATCTCCATCTCCCCTGTTATAGATAAGCTTTTGCTCTGCTTTCATCTCTATTTCCTGCTGCTCTTGCTTAACCTGAACTTTGAAGAGTCTCGTAAGGATTTCAGTATTTATCCTCTGAGACATTTCTGCAAATAGATTGAAAGATTCTCTTTTATATTCTACAAGCGGGTCTCTCTGGGCATATCCTCTAAGACCTATTCCTTCTTTAAGATAATCTATGCTGAGGAGGTGGTCTTTCCACTGGGTGTCTATAACCTGAAGGAATACCATTTTTTCGATATATCGCATAAAATCCGGACCGGCCTCTTTCTCTTTTTTTTCATACGCATCTTTGATATTGTTTAAAAACATTTCTCTTAGATTGCCTTCCACTTTAATCTCTTCTATCTCTATATTTAAAGAAAACATGCCGTACACTGCATCTTTAAGTCCCTTCATGTCCCATTCATCAGGAAATTTATCTTCAGGGCAAAATACTGACAGCAATTCGTCAATTTCCGTTTCGGACATCTCAAATATCCTGTCTTTCAGAGAATCGCCATGGAGAACTTCGCGTCTGAAGGAATATATTTCCTTTCTCTGTTTATTCATCACATCATCGTAATCAATAAGATGCTTTCTTATATCAAAATTATGAGCCTCAACCTTTTTTTGTGCATTTTCTATGGCCTTTGTCACCATTTTATTTTCAATAGGTATGCTCTCATCCATCTTAAGCAGGCCCATAAGTCCGTTTATCCTGTCAGAACCAAATATCCTCATCAGGTCATCTTGCAGTGATAAATAAAATCTTGATGACCCAGGATCGCCCTGTCTGCCGGATCTGCCGCGCAACTGGTTGTCTATTCTCCTTGCCTCATGCCTCTCTGTGCCGATTATATGGAGGCCTCCGGCTGCAAGCACCTGCTCTTTTTCTTTTGCGCATATATCCTGCGCTTTTTTTAAAGCAGTCTCAAACTCCTCATCTGTATAGCTTTTATCTTTAAGCATCTCCCTTGCAAAACCTTCAGGATTACCTCCTAAAATAATATCAGTTCCCCTGCCCGCCATATTGGTTGCAATAGTAACCGCGCCAAGCCGTCCTGTCTGTGCAATTATTTCTGCCTCTTTTTCATGATATTTTGCATTAAGGACAGAATGTTTTATGCCTTTCTTTTTCAATAGGCTGCTTAATACTTCGGAATTCTCTATAGATGTTGTTCCAACGAGTACAGGCTGGCCTTTGCTGTGGCACTCTTCAATTTCATTTATGAGTGCATTAAACTTTGCCTTCACGCTTTTGTAAATGGAGTCTTGATAATTTACCCTTATCATTCGCTTGTTGGTTGGGATAACAACAACATCAAGATTATATATCTGTGCAAATTCTGCTGCTTCTGTGTCAGCGGTGCCAGTCATGCCTGCTAACTTATTGTACATCCTAAAATAGTTCTGAAATGTGATTGTTGCCAGCGTCTGGTTTTCGCTCGCTATTTTTACACCCTCTTTTGCTTCTATAGCCTGATGAAGACCATCGCTCCATCTCCTGCCCGGCATAAGCCTGCCTGTAAATACATCTACTATTACAACTTCTCCATCCTTTATCACATAGTCAACATCCCTTTTGTAAAGGTAGTGCGCCCTTAATGCCTGAAGCGTATGATGCACCAGAGCTATATTTGAGGGGTCATAGAGATTGCTAACTCCAAGCAGCTTTTCCACTTTTGCGCTCCCTGATTCAGTGAGAATAGCATTTTTTAGTTTTTCGTCTACCTTAAAATCATCTTCTTGTTTAAGGCTTGGAATTATTCTATTTATCTTATAATACTTATCTGTTGACTCCTCAGAAGGACCTGATATTATAAGAGGTGTTCTTGCCTCGTCAATTAGTATGCTGTCAACCTCATCTACAATTGCATAATTTAATTCCCTCTGTGAAAAATCGGTGGTATCGTATTTCATATTATCTCTTAGATAATCAAAGCCAAACTCATTGTTTGTCCCGTATGTTATGTCTGCTAAATAAGCCTCTTTTCTTGTGCATGGCCTAAGATGATTAAATCTTTTGTCTTGAGAAATGTATGAGGGGTCATAAAGAAAGGAATTATCATGTTGAATAACACCAACAGAAAGCCCCAAGAAGCGATATATCGGGCCCATCCACTGAACATCTCTTTTTGCAAGATAATCGTTGACTGTTACAACATGCACTCCCCTGCCTTCAAGGGCATTAAGATAAACAGGCAGTGTAGCAACAAGTGTCTTACCCTCTCCTGTCTTCATCTCTGCAATCTTGCCTTCATGAAGTGCAAGACCACCTATCAGTTGCACATCAAAATGTCTCATGTTCAGAAGACGTTTTGACACCTCCCTTACAGTTGCAAATGCTTCATTCAGAATGTCATCAATGGTTTCTCCGTTTTCAAGCCTTTTTCTGAACTCCTCTGTTTTAGCCTTTAGGCTGTCGCTATCAAGGGCGGCAATTGAGGGCTCAGGCGCGTTTATATCATCTATAATATCAAACAGCCTTTTTAGCTCTCTCTCGTTTTTTGTGCCAAAAATCTTTGCTATAATTCCTATCATTTTTTATACCTAAATTAAGCAATTCTTGCTTTTACAATGCAGGTCAAGCATAAGCTATTAAGTAATTGAGTTATGTCTTACCAGCATAAAATTTATAATAACTA
This sequence comes from Nitrospiraceae bacterium UBA665, assembly GCA_002299835.1. Lineage (GTDB taxonomy): Bacteria > Nitrospirota > Thermodesulfovibrionia > Thermodesulfovibrionales > Dissulfurispiraceae > UBA665. Next base: position 5,077 of record DBNT01000018.1, read on the forward strand.
ACAGCACATAATTTGTGCAAGTTAAGCCCGAATTTCAAATCCTGATGAGGATAAGGTATTTTTTAATTCTATTTTGGTATGATATAGATATCGCTAATGATTTAAACCGCTGGAGACATAATGCTAAAACAAATAACAGGCGCAAGACTGCTGTCAGCCATAACATTGATATTTGTAATAATCCTCGCTCTATATCTAAAAAGGGCAGGATATATCAGCTATGAGTTAATACTTAATTTTATTGAAACGCATAGGTTTACGGCTCCTTTATTTTTCATAATAATTTATTCTATATTTCCAAGCCTTTTTCTTCCCACCTTACCGCTTGTATTTATGGCAGGGCTTATATGGGGAACTTTTCCTGGATTTGTATTTGCAATAATAGGGTCAACTATTGGCGCTTCTATTTCATTTTTGCTGTCGCGCTATATTTTAAAAGATATGGTAAAACAGAGACTGCTTCGCTCAAGATGGCAGTGGATTGTTGACGATGTAGAAAAACACGGCTGGAAAGTTGTGGCATTTACAAGAATAATTCCAGTAGTGCCCTTCCCTGTTTTAAACTACATTTTAGGCGCAACCCCAATTCATTTTTTACATTTCCTGTGGAGCACCTTTGTATTTATGCTCCCTACGCGTATAATTTATGCCGCAATAGGCAGTTCAGCCGGTGAAGCTATATTAAAAGATAATATAAAAGGTCTTCTTATCGGACTTTTTGCTTTATCTGCAATGCTTATATTAATCCCCATGCTGAGAAAAAAGTTTTTACCTAAAGGCAGTGTTGCGGAAAATAAAATTTGAAAAGAAAAATTACAAATCAAAAAAACTATTTATATGATTACATCTGCCAGACAGAATGGATTTAAATTCTATAACATCATGCCCTCTAAAACCTCTGTCCATAAATACCTTTACATGTCTTTCAGTCCATGAGCCATCTCCGTCATACTTAAAAGCAATATCAGGCATGCTGACAATACCCTCTGCAAGATACACTGACGTTAAAATTTCTGTATGTTTATCAGCGCCGTTAATATCATGATGGCAGCGAACGGACATGATTATTTCTTCGGGAAAGGAAAGACTCTCAAGAAACCATACCCCTGCCTGAATATGGTCACACTGAAACATCTCCCTTTCCGCTGAAATAATATTCTCTGCACCGAAAACAGAAGGATAATCATTTCTGTAAAGATTTATAAGCACAACCCTGCCTATGTCATGAAGCAGCCCGGCAAGAAAACATATGCCTTTGTCGGCTGCAGACATCCTAAAACCTATAAGCCCAGATAGTGTGGCGACAACATAGGAATGCGCCCACATCTTTTTAAATAAGCTGATTGGCTTCTGAAGCACAGGAACATTATATCTTTGGGTTCTTTCTCATTTCAAGTG
>DBNT01000052.1:0-536 GCA_002299835.1 Nitrospiraceae bacterium UBA665
TTTTTACCTTAAAACTAAGGTCATATACCTTCCCGCCGAGATCCGCTACTTCTTTTTGCACCTTTGCCTTCAAATCCATTAACTTATAACGTCTCTTACCCTCTTCTGTAAGTTCCTCTGCCTTTTCCATAACAAATGCGGCTCCGCCTTTAACGGCTGCTATCCCTTCTTTAACTCCCTTCTGCAGATCCTTTTTAACTTTTTCCCAAAAACTCATTTTTTTCCTCCACAATTATTTCTTTTCTGCTATAGTAGGGACGATTCAATGAAACACCCCTGCTAACTGACTATCTAATTAGTTATGATTATAGAATGAGAAGAGGCAGTAGTCAAGAAAAACTTAGATGGCGACCGGCATGTAAGTATAATAGGTTTATGGAAAAAGATTTTAAAAGTCTGGCCAAAGAGATATTCTCTGCTGCTCTCAAGGCAGCCAATCCATATGAGGCAGTAAAACTGCACACCGAAAAGATACATTCTGCATACACATCGGCGGGGCTTGACAGGCTTGTTATAGCCGGTTTCGGCAAAGCAGC
>DBNT01000052.1:881-1017 GCA_002299835.1 Nitrospiraceae bacterium UBA665
GTGTAATGGCAAAGGCTGTAAAAGATGAACTGGGAGATTTGATTGATACAGGGATATTGATTACAAAATACGGGCACGTCACAGCGCAACAGAGCAACAGAACAGCAGAACAACAAGGACAGAGAAAGAGACTTAT
>DBNT01000052.1:1418-14318 GCA_002299835.1 Nitrospiraceae bacterium UBA665
CTCCCGTCAAGGGAGGGGAAAATTACCCGCTTGAAATGAGAAAGAACCTAAAAAAAATTAGGCGAAATTTCGACCATTGCTATCGGCGACAGCCCAAATGATATACCGATGCTAAAAAGAGCTGATTATCCGGTAATTGTTCAGAAGCCGGGTGGAAGTTACGACCCAAGAATAAATACTCCGAATCTCATCAGGGCAGAAGGCATTGGCCCGGACGGATGGAATAAGGCTATTTTAAATACTTTTAAATAGAACCTTCCCCTTTTAACTATGCTTTAAAAAAAGAATACTAAGCGGAGGCAGTGTGAGGGATAGGGAGTAGTTTTTTCCATGTGAGGGCTCTGGCAATGCCTCCACTCCTCCTGAATTTCCGCATCCACTACCCCAATAGTATTCTGAATCACTATTAAGCACCTCTTTCCAGAACCCGCCGCTCGATACGCCTATTCTGTAGTTTTGTCTTGGCACTGGGGTAAGGTTGCAAACCACAACTATTATATCATCCGCGCCCCTGCCTTTTCTTATGAAGCTCACAATGCTATTTTCCCAGTCATGAAAATCTATCCATTCAAATCCATGTGGATCAAAGTCAAATTCATGCATTGCAGGCTCTGTCTTGTAAAATTGGTTTAGGTCTTTTACCCACCTTTGCACTCCCTGATGTGAGATATATTCAAGTGCATGCCATTCAAGGCTTTCGTCATGATTCCATTCCTTCCACTGGGCAAATTCTCCTCCCATAAAAAGCAATTTTTTGCCAGGATGCCCATACATATATCCAAAAAGCAGCCTGAGATTTGCATTCCTCTGCCACTCATCTCCAGGCATTTTGCCTATAAGCGCGCCCTTTCCATGTGTAACCTCATCATGCGAAAGAGGGAGGACAAAGTTTTCAGAAAATGCATACCATATGCTGAATGTAAGCTGGTTATGGTAATATTTTCTGAAAAGGGGGTCTTTTGAAAAATACTTTAATGTATCATGCATCCATCCCATATTCCATTTCATTCCAAAACCGAGACCGCCTAAATAGGCAGGTCTTGATACCATCGGCCATGCTGTGGATTCCTCTGCTATGATCTGGACATCGGGATGGTCTTTATAAACCATCTCATTAAGTTTCTTTAGAAAAATAACAGCGTCTATGTTTTCATTTCCTCCGTATTCGTTTGGTATCCATTGTCCTTCGCTTCTGCCGTAATCAAGGTAAAGCATAGAAGCCACAGCATCAACCCTGATGCCGTCTATATGGTATTTATCAAGCCAGTAGAGTGCGCTGCTGATAAGAAAGTTTCTGACTTCATGCCTGCCGTAATTAAAAATATAACTATGCCATTCAGGATGGAATCCTTTTTTAGGGTCTTCGTGTGCATAAAGATGCGTGCCGTCAAAGTATATAAGTCCATATTCGTCATCCGGAAAATGTGAGGGCACCCAGTCCAGTATCACACCTATTCCGTTCTGATGAAGGTAATCTATAAGATACATAAAATCCTGAGGAGCGCCATACCTGCTTGTCGGTGCAAAATATCCTGTAACCTGATAGCCCCATGAGCCATAAAATGGGTGCTCCATTACAGGGAGCAATTCCACATGGGTAAATCCCATCTCCTTTACATAATCTGCAAGTTGATGGGCTATCTCCCTGTAGGTCAGAAACCTGTTTCCTTCTTCTGGAACCCTCCGCCATGAGCCTAAATGAACCTCGTATATTGATATAGGCGATTTCAGGGCATTGCGGGATTTTCTGTTCTGCATCCACTCATGGTCGTTCCATTCGTATTTAAGATCCCATACAATAGATGAGGTCTTTGGAGAGACTTCTGAGTAAAATGCAAATGGATCTCCTTTATCAACCTTATAATCATTATAATTCGATACAATATGATATTTATAAAGCGCGCCTCTATCTATGCCCGGAATAAAACCTTCCCATATCCCTGAACCATCCCACCTTACACCCAATTGATGGGCATTCCTGTCCCAATTGTTAAAATCGCCGATTACCGAAACTTTTTTAGCATTTGGCGCCCAAACAGCAAAATACACACCAACTGTACCGCCAACTTTCATTATATGTGCGCCCAATTTATCATATAATCTGAAGTGGTTGCCTTCCTTAAAAAGATAGGCATCATGGTCTGTAAAAAGGCTGACATTATATATAACTTTTGGCATAGAACCTCCTTCTTCCGTTTTTCGTATGCTATCTCGCCATTCTCTTTAATATCTGCTCAAGTTTTCTGAGTTCTTCTCCATACCCTGCCCAGTTGCCCTGCCTTTGCATTTCTATTGCCCTTTCATATATCCTCATTGCCTCTTTTGCGAGGTCGGCAAGAGAAACCACAGCTTCTTTCTGAACTCTCTCAGGACTTCTATCATCATTTCTGGCATTATTTCTGGCAACCCTCTTTTTAGTCCCAAAAAGCCTGTTAAGTGCAAGCTCAAGGCTTTCCTCCATAACTACCTCGTTTTCATATGCAACAATGACTCTTCTCAATTCAGGAAGCCCGGCCCTGTCAGCCGCAACCAGATAAAGAGGCTGAACATACAACAGCGAGCTTTCTATGGGAATTATTAACATGCTTCCCCTTATGACCTGTGAGCCGTGCTGTCCCCACAATGTAAGCTGCTGGGATATGTATGCATCCTGATTTATCCTCGCATCTATTTGTTTAGGCCCGTAAATAAGCCTGTCTCTCGGAAATGTATAAACCAGAAGTTTGCCGTAATTAGGTCCGTCGCACCTTGCTGCAAGCCATGCTGCAAGGTTATCCCTCTTTGCAGGCGTGAAAGGCAAAAGGAGTATGTATTCCTCTTTCTGCTCTCCTGGAAGTTTCATTATTGTGTAGTAAGGCTCCATTACTCTGTCACCGAAAGCAGGTATCTCCCACAGGTTTTCCTTGTTGTAAAAGACTTGCGGATCTATCATATGATACGATGAATATATTGCTGCCTGTATCTGGAGCATCCATTTCGGATACCTTATATGCTGTCTTATATCATCCGGCATCTCTGACAGGGGCTTAAACATATCCGGAAATATTCTTGAATACACTTTTATTATTATATCTTCCGGATCGCTTACATAAAAATCTATGGACCCGTTATAAGCATCAACAACGACCTTAACGGAATTTCTGATATAGTTAAACCCTCTGTTTGTGGGTGTGGAATAAGGCAAGCGGTTTGATACAGTATAGGCATCAATAATCCAGACAAGCCTGCCGTCATCTGTGATTACAATATAAGGGTCTTGATCAAAGACCAAAAACGGCGCTATTGCCCTCACCCTGTCCATAATATTTCTGTAATACAGGATTCTGCTCTGATAGGTAATGTCTGATGAGAGCAATATCTTTTCTGTTTGAAATCTAAGGGAAAACAGCGCCCTTCTAAAGATAGAATTGAGCGCTACCCCTCCACTGCCTTCATATGTTGTGCTTACATTGCCTTCTGCTGTTGGATGACTGAACTCCTGAACCCTTGTGTTAACAATTACATAATCATTAGAAAGTTCGCCATAGTATATTTCAGGCCTTGTTATCATCAAGTCTGCATGACTCACAGGCGGAATATCTTTTATTATGAATTCCGGCAGCCCTTCCCTGCTTACCCTGCTGACAGGGCCTAGCGCTACGCCGTATCCATGTGTAAATATAAGCCTTTCATTTATCCATGTCCTGCTCGGCAGGTCATTATATGAAAGCTCCCTTGGCGATAGCATAACCTGCATGTATTGTCCGTTTATTGTATATCTGTCGTTGTCTACATCTGCAAACCTGTAATATGTCCTTATCTGCTGAAGCTGGCTGTATGTCCTGAGCAAAGGCATATGGTCCCACAGCCTTATGTTTTTTATTGTTGCATCGTTTCTATCTATATCTTTTGCAGTCAGGTTATAGTCTACATCAAACGGCATGACCTCTATCTTGTCCAGTCCATAGCCGAAACGGGTAAATTTGATATTATGTTCTATATAAGGCGTTTCAAGTGCAAGTTCATTTGGTGCAACCCTGAACTTCTGAAGCATTGAAGGGTATATTACGGCTCCTACAAGATAAACCGCCAGCACAGCGGCAGGAGGTATTAATGAAAGCTTTATTGATCCCTTAAATACTGATATTATAAATAAAATACCGGCTAAAGGCATAATAACCGAAAGTATCCTGTAGAAAATAAGTCTTGCATTTACATCTGTATATCCTGCGCCGAAGACCACGCCGTATTCAGAGAATAAAAGTCTGAAGGTATCGAGATAAAATCCAAAACCAATATTCATTATATAGAGACCCGCCAAAATGCCTATATGCCTGCTAACCCTTTTGTCTACGGAAAAGCTTCTGTCTGTTACGACAATGCCTCCCCTTAAAAAATAATTGGCTGCTATTAGTATTAATGTCAGCACAAGGGTAAAATTTATAAAGCTTTTAAGGGCTTCTATAAAAGGCAGTTTAAACAGATAAAAGCCCACATCCCTTCCCAGTATCGGCTCGATAATGCCAAGTTCAGCGCTGTTTTTAAAGAGCAGGAAGTCTTCCCATTTCAATGCCCCCCACTGCCCTGCAAAAAGTGCGAATATAATGCCTGCAAATATGCTCAACGGCTTTACAGCCTTCTCAATACCGCTTCTTTTAAGCGGATGTATAATGCCTTCGATTACGAATATATCCCTATGCGGGAAATTTGCTCTGCTTGCTATGGCTGTATTAGCCGTTATAAAGAGAAGGAAGATTATGCCAAAGAAAATACCCACGCTGATTTTAGCAGTCAATGCCTTTGTAAATACGCCTGTATATCCTGTTTCTGAAAAGAATAGATAGTCTGTATAAAGCATGAGCATTGAATAAAATAACGGCAGCACCAGAAAGACGATGCCGAATAGCATTAAATAAATTGCCTTGTTTTTTACCATTTGTTACCTCTCTTTTTAACTTGCAATTCCCTGCGGTCTTGCCACAGGGCTCTTCATTGCGATTTTCTACGAAGACCTATTTTTCTCACTCTTATTGTATTTGCATGAGCAGGAAATCCTTCAATATCTGCAATTGCCTCTACCGTATCTGATAAAAGCATAAAGCCTTTTTTGTCAAATTGAAGGAGGCTTGTTCTTTTTATAAAATCATATACTCCCAGCGGCGATGAAAATCTTGCTGTGCCTCCTGTAGGCAGGGTATGATTTGGGCCTGCTGAATAATCTCCAAGAGGTTCAGGCGTCCATTGTCCCAGAAAAATAGCCCCTGCATTCTTTATCATCTTAGCATCTTTTTCAGGTTTTTTTGTCATTATCTCAAGGTGTTCGGGTGCAATGTCATTTGCTATATCTATGGCTTCTTTAATGCCCTCTGTCTTGATTATTGCCCCAAATCTTTTTAGTGATTTCTTTGCTATATCCTTTCTTTTCAATTCATTAAGTTGTATATTCAATTCCTGAATCACACTTTCTGCGAGGACTTCCGAATCTGTTATGAGGGCGCTGGATGCCATCTCATCATGCTCTGCCTGGCTGAGCATATCAGCAGCAACAAATTCTGGATTTGCTGTTTCATCTGCAATTATCAATATCTCGCTCGGACCTGCAATCATGTCTATGTCAACCCCTCCGAAGACCATTTTCTTTGCAAGGGCAACAAAGATATTTCCGGGGCCAACTATCTTGTCCACTTTCCTTATGCTCTCTGTGCCGTAAGCCATTGCGCCGACTGCCTGAGCGCCGCCAATCCTGTAAACCTCTTTAATGCCAAGAAGTTCAATGGCTGCCATAACATACGGATTTGTCTCTCCGTAAGGCGTGGGGACGCACAGGGCTATTTCATAAACTCCAGCCACCTGTGCGGGAATAACATTCATCAATACAGTTGAAGGATAAGATGCCTTTCCGCCCGGCACATACACGCCTATCCTTTCTATAGGCCTGATTATCTGGCCAAGCAAAATACCGTCCTTTTTAAAAGACCATGATTTTTCCTTTTGTTTGTCATGAAAATCCCGTATTCTTTTGGCTGACAATTCTAACGCCTTTACTATATTTTTATCTGCCTTTTTTGCATATTTTGAAACTTCAGAAGCCTCAAGCCTAAAGGGGAGGTTATGTCTGTCAAATTTATGCGTATATCTTTCTACTGCGGAGTCCCCTCTTTTTCTGACATCGGAGAGAATATTTTGCACTGTCCTTTCTATCTCATGACTTACTCCAGATGCCCTTTTTCTGAGGCGATTAAGGAATGCTGATATTTCTTTTTGAGTTCTAAGAATTTTCATAGTGATGAATTATATCATAAAAGAAAAGGGGCGGATATTTTGTCCGCCCCTTAAAAATGATTTTTGATCTGCTTTTACAATCTTCCCTTCAGCAAGTCATCAACTACCGAAGGATCAGCAAGCGTGGAGGTGTCTCCCAAATCTTCTACATCTCCTTTAGCAATTTTTCTGAGTATCCTTCTCATTATCTTTCCGCTTCTCGTTTTTGGAAGGCCGGGGGCAAATTGCAGCTTGTCAGGCGTTGCAATAGGACCTATAACTGTTCTTACATGACCCAAAAGTATCTTTTTTAGTTCATCAGATGGTTGTTGTCCTTCCTTGAGGGTAACATATACATATATGCCCTCACCTTTTATTTCATGCGGGAACCCGACTACTGCTGCCTCTACAACTGCCTCATGGCTGACAAGGGCTGATTCAACCTCTGCTGTGCCGAGCCTGTGTCCTGAAATATTTATGACATCATCTATTCTTCCCATGAGCCAGTAGTCACCGTCTTCATCTACCCTTGCGCCGTCTCCTGTAAGGTATTTGCCGGGAAATCTTGAGAAATAGACTTCTTTAACCCTCTTGCCCTCAGGGTCGCCGTATGTCCCCCGTATCATTCCTGGCCACGGTTTTTCTATTACAAGGTATCCACCCTCATTGACTTTAGCGTATTGTCCCTTTTCATTCAAAATAGCCGGAACAACTCCGAAGAATGGTTTGTTCGCCGAACTCGGCTTTAATGTCATCGCCCCGGGCAGAGGGGTTATCATAAACCCGCCTGTCTCTGTCTGCCACCATGTATCAACAATAGGCAGCTTTTCTTTGCCAACATAATTGTGATACCACATCCATGCCTCCGGGTTTATAGGCTCGCCGACTGTGCCTAAAAGCCTTAATGATGAGAGGTCATGCTTTGTCACCCATGACTCTCCCTCTCTCATCAGCGCCCTTATAGCAGTAGGCGCTGTATAGAATATATTCACTCTGTGCTTGTCACATATCTCCCAGAATCTACCGGGATTAGGATATGTGGGAACTCCTTCAAACATAAGGCTTGTAGCGCCGCTGCTCAGAGGTCCGTAAACAACATAGCTGTGGCCTGTAACCCATCCGATGTCTGCTGTGCAGAAATGAATATCTTCATCATGATAATCAAATGCCCATTTGAATGTGAGATTTGTAAAGAGCATGTATCCGCCTGTTGTATGGAGAACGCCCTTTGGCTTTCCTGTGGAGCCTGATGTGTAAAGAATGAACAGGGGATCTTCTGCATCCATCCACTCTGGCTCGCAATAGTTGGCTATATCAGAGGCATTTATCTCATTATGCCACCATATATCTCTGCTCGGCTCCATGTCTATGTTGCCATCAGTCCTCTTCACCACGATTACCTTTTCTATGGTCGGGCACTTCTGTAATGCTTCATCTGCATTTGCCTTCAAGGGGACAAGTCTTCCTCCCCTCACACCCCTGTCAGATGTTATCAGGAGTTTTGACTGACAGTCCTGAATCCTGTCCCTCAAAGCTTGAGCAGAAAATCCGCCGAATACAATACTGTGAATTGCGCCGATCCTTGCACATGCGAGCATTGCTATTGCAAGCTCCGGTATCATCGGAAGATAAATTGTTACCCTGTCTCCTTTTGTTACCCCGTGTTTTTTAAGGACATTGGCAAACCTGTTTACTTCATAATAAAGCTGCTGGTATGTGAATGTCCTGTAACTTCCATCATCTGCCTCCCATATTATCGCTGCCTTATTTCTTGTCGGCGTATTTATAAATCTGTCAAGGCAGTTATAAGAGGCATTGAGCTTTCCGCCCTCAAACCACTTTATTTCGGGTTTTTCAAAACTCCACTCTAAAACCCTATCCCACTTCTTAAACCATGTAATATGTTTTTCTGCCATTTCAGACCAGAAACCCTCTGGGTCATCTATAGATCTCTTATACATCTGCTCATATTCTTTCATGCTCTTTATATAAGCCTTTTCGCTGAACTCCTTTGATGGCGGAAATGTTCTTTTTTCTGACAGCAATACATCAATGCTTTCTTTTGACATAAAGCCTCCTCATAGTTAAAAGTTTCAGTATATCTGCTACTATTTGTGCGCTAAGCCCATGAATCTTTCTACATCTCCCCTCTTTTTTGTAAAGAGACTTACAACAAATGTTGTAGCAAAGGCTAATGGCACACTGTAAAGAGCAGGATTGCCTAAAACCCTAATGCCTAACACCTCAGGCACATCAAGAAACCTTGCAAAAGTAAATATTAAAGATACGACTAATCCTATAGAAAGTCCTGCAACTACCCCTTCTTTTGTCAGTCCTTTCCACCATAATGAGAGAATAAGAGCAGGAGCAAATGTGCTGGCAGCAATACCAAAACACATGGCAACCAATATAGCAACATTTTGGTCTTTAAGCCAGATGGATGCCAGTATAGCAATTATAGTGAAAAAGGCTGCGCCTATCTTTGCGAATATGACTTGCTCTCTGTCGCTGCTCTTTGGTCTGATAATGCCTGCATATACATCATGAGAAAGGCTTGTAGTCATTGAGATTAAAAGCCCTACTGCAGTGCTGAGCATCGCTGCCATCGCGCCTGCGGCTACTATGCCTAAAGCCACTTCTCCTCCCATCTCAAGTCCTAAAAGAGGCAATGCCATGTTTGTAGCCTTACCTCTCTGTCCTGCCAATAGGTAGTCTGCAAGCAATGGATATAAAACCATCATAGCTGCTAAACCAACAAATATTACGGCAGCATAAAAGATTGCAAGCCCTGCAATTGTTATCTCAGCGCTCTTCTGTGCAGCCCTTGCATCTTTTACTGTATAAAACCTAATGAGTATATGGGGAAGACCTGCAGTGCCGAGGAGCAGTCCAAGAACAAGGCTAATCTGACTCCATATATCCGGGACAGCTACGCCAGGCGTTAAAGCTGTTGGTGAGTCTGGAGATGCGTTTTTTACTGTCTCTGCTAATGCAAAGGCATCTGAAACAGTTTCCTTAGGCGCTGCTGCTATAACATCTTTGGCAACTTTTACTGCCTCAGTAGGAGAGACCGTCTCCATAGCTTGCGTGATTATCTTAAAAGGATTTCCTCCAAAATACAAAAGGGAGGCAAAAATTAAGAGAAAGAGCATTGCACCGAGGAGCATTACTCCTTGTATTGCCTGATTATATGTAGTTCCCCTCATGCCGCCGACAATAACCATTAATCCCATAAATCCACCTGTTAAAAACACGGTTGTCAAATAATCCCATCCCAATAAAAGATTAAAAAGGTGGCCTGCTCCAACTATCTGAGGAACAAGATAAAGAGTGCCAATAACAACCGTTGCAGTCATTGCAAGGAATTTTACACCTCTGCCTCCAAACCTGCCAGCAAGGATGTCCCCTACTGTAAACTTCCCTGCGCTTTTCAGTGGGCCTGCAAGGACAAGCATTACAGTTATCCATGCTCCGAAAAAGCCCAAGGCAATCCACCAACTGTCAATTCCGCCTAATGCTATCGCGCCCGCAATTCCTAAAAAGCTGGCAGCGCTGGCATAGTCACCGAACATGGCAGCGCCATTAAGCTTCCATGGTATTTTTCCGCTAGCCACATAAAAGTCTGTTGTTGTTTTAGTCCATTTCCTGCTTAAATAGCTTATTATAAATGTAAGCACAATGCTCAGTAAAACAATGATGACTGCAATAGGATTTTCCATAACTTACCCCCCTCCTTTTGATATTTTCATTAAGTAAAGCCTTGTTACAGCAACACCTACTATTAAAACAATCATCCCAAGATAAAGGGCCAGTGGCAGCCCTAAAATGTTGATTGCAGCTATTGTCTTCAATTCCCTGGTTGTAACAATAGCAGCAATAAAATAGGTTGCGGCAAAAAAGAAAAACAGAGAAAAGGAAAGCACAAAGTGCTTTTTGTAGCGCGCCTCGTTAAAGACAGGTTCCTGCGCCTCTGTTATTTTTAATTCCTCTTTTTCCATGATGTCCTCCTTTAGTTTGGCTGTTAAACAGCTCGATTGGTATTTAATTTATAGTATTGCTATTTTTAAAAATCACTTCCTATTCTGATCAAATCTTTTGTTTTCGTTATTCCCATGCTATAAAGTTGGGCCAAAAGCCTCTGAAACAATTGAGCTGTTATAAAGGCATCAATCAGGGCATTATGTGCTCCTATCATCGCAATGTTATATTTTTTTGCCAGAGAAGTCAAGTCTTTTTCTCCTGATATAATTTCATCATAACCAATAGTCTTAAGGCGCTGTTTTTCTATCCAGTCATAGATAGCTTTGGTATCAAGCAGCGGATTTTTAAGCTTCCGTTTTATAACATTCAGTTCCTTATTTATAAACCTCATGTCTAAAAATAAGAAGTGTCCAACAATAATAGCATCTTCACAGAAATTCAGAAATTCAATAATCACTGAGTCTATAGATGGTCTATCTTTTACTTCAGACGGCATAATAGTGTGAATGATGACGCTTTCTTTGGTAATGCCATTTGTTGGTTTTACAGTAGCATAAAAAGTCTTTCCTAATTCTATTCGTTTGCCTGTCATTTTGATGCCGCCAATAGATACGATTTCATCTTTTTTGTAATTAAGTCCTGTAAGCTCTGTGTCTATGACAACAAATCTGCAGTCATTGATGCTCTGATTAAGCATATCTGAAGGCAGTTGTTTTTTTAAAAAACTTAACACCTTTATTAGCTCCTCAGGAACTCAGGCACATATCGTTTAGCTACTAAATCCTGAACCTCGGCTATTAAGTTAAAACACTCCTTGAGTGTTTTTTTCTTGAGCGAGCTTAGTTTTTCAGGGTTTATATAGTTATCTAACTGCTCGCCCCTCTCTAACTGTTCTACCTGGTGATATATTCTCACCAGACTCATAAATTCAAACGCCTCCTCAAGGGCATCCGCATATTTATTCAAGACAGGGAAATCATCTTTAATTAATTTTATTCTATCTATAGTTGATGTCTCGCCAATGCCAGCTTCTATGGCAAAAATCCTCGCAATATCCACTATATGAACAAGCCCTCTATTTTTAAGGTTTAATTCATTTTTATGTTCACCGCTTTTCTCAACAACTACCTTTCCTAAAATGCTCAAAGGAGGACGATTTTTAGTTATGGCATTAGCCATTTCAGCAAAAAAGTGATCCCGGCCTTTTACTGCTTGAGCAAGATAAGCCCTTAATTTATCGGCAAGACTAAAATCTCCATAGATGGCCCTGAAATCAAAAAATATCAGAGACTTCAATACTGCATCAGGAGTGGGGTTATTAATCCAGTTGGAGAAGTATCTTTTCCATACTATAACAGGCTGGCGCCACTTTTGATTGCTCGCCATGTAATCTGCAGGGCATAATGGAAACCCGCACTTTATAAGGCTGTCCCTTACAAATGGTGTGAAGTCAGCAAAATATCTCTTTGCCTCATCTGAATCTTCTGCATAGATAATTGCATTGTCCTGATCTGTCGTGAATGCCTGTTCCTTGCGTCCTTCGCTTCCAAAAACAATCCAGCAAAATGGGGTTGGAGGCTTGCCATGTTTTTTTTCTGCAATCTCCAGTATTTTTCTTGCAAGCCTGTCACTTATTTCAGTTATAATTTTTGTTATGTTGCTCGCCTTTGCCCCTTCCCTTAGCAGAAGTCTTACAATCATATTTATTTTTTTAGCCACAGGAATGAGTCCTTCAATTGTCTGTTGATTTTCTATATCCTTTGAAAAAGACAGGGGAGAGTATCCCTGAAGCAGCATAAGGTCATGGTTTGTTATGATACCTTTAAGATCGCCGTCCTTTACCACAAGGACATGGTGTATATTATGCCTTATCATCTTTAATACTGCCTCAAAACAATAATCTTTTGCATCAACCCATATTAGCGGAAAGCTCATGATTGCTTTTACTGGTTCATTTACATCTTTTCCCTTTGCCACAACCTTTTCTCTAAGGTCTCTATCTGTCACAATACCAATAGGAATATTTTTTTCATCAAGTATTATCAAAGAGCTTATTTTATTCTTTGCCATTACCTCCGCAGCTTCCTGTATAGGCACATCTGCTTTAGCCGTTATAACCTCTTTTGCTGCAATGTCTCCAATCTTTGTAGCAAACAAAAGACGGTCGCTAGTGCCATAAAAAATGCTTTTGTTGCTCATTTCTCTGTATGTCCTATCTGCATATTTTGTAAGATGAGATTTTAAAAAATATTCTGTAAATGCTGCATGCATATTAAGCATCTGAAGCACTTTATCCTTGTTTAAAAGATAACAGATGGTGTCTCCAATTGCTACAACATTTGTCTTCTGAGCCTCACCGGAAACTATAGACCATAACCCAAAATTATCGCTTTCCCCTCTGTAGTCAATAACTATATCATCACCTGATACATCCTTAATAAATATTTTAACAGCGCCCTTTATAATAATTCTTAGGGCATCTACATTTTTATCCCCCTGCCTTAATATCAAGGTGTCTTTAGGATAAAACTCCATGGTAAGGCTTGTTGCTACGCTTTTCAGTTCATCATCTTCAAGGAACTGAAAGGGCGGAACCTTTTTTAGAAAACTTATTACATCTTCAATAATCATATTTTAGTTAAATTAAGCGATTCTTTAGGGTTCTTTCTCATTTCAAGT
>DBNT01000054.1:0-15059 GCA_002299835.1 Nitrospiraceae bacterium UBA665
TAACCTTAAAGGTGAATTATTCACCCCCACCCTAACCCTCCCCCGTCAATGGGGAGGGAATGCTATTTACCTCACGTCAAGGGAGAGGGAACAGTTTTAGAATTTCTATATCGGGATTTGGAGTAAATACGAATGAAGGAATAAAAATTAAAAATAAGCTAAAATATGGATTATAGGAGGCATTATGATTGGTTTCATTGGCGGCGGGAATATGGCAGAGGCAATTATAAAAGGAGTCAGGAGTCAGGAGTCAGGAGTCAGGAGAGATATATTCGTATCAGAACCCCAAGAGGACAGAAGAAAGTATTTAGAACAGACTTACGGTATAAAAACAACAGAATCAAATAGAGAAGTCACAAAATCATGCAGCATAATCATTCTTGCCGTCAAACCGCAAAACATGGAAACTGTGCTTGATGAAATAGCAGATCTAATAACAGAAGATAAGACAGTGGTGTCAATAGCAGCGGGAATTACACTTTCATGCCTGCAATCAAAACTGAAGACAAAAAAACTCATCCGTGTTATGCCAAATACGCCTGCTATTGTTCAAGAGGGAATGTCTGTAATGTCTCTATGCGAGTGCTTTTCTGACAAGGACATTGTAATTGTCAGGGACATATTCATGTCTGTGGGCAAGCTGCTTATCCTTCCGGAAAAATACATGAATGCAGTGACTGCGGTGTCGGGCAGTAGCCCGGCTTTCATAGCGTTTTTTGTAGAGAGCATAATAGATGCTGCTCAGAAAATCGGTCTGCCGGAGACGCATGCGCAGGAACTCGCTATGCAGACGCTTATTGGCACTGCAGAGCTTTTAAAAACAGGCATGACCCCAAAAAAACTCAGAGAAATGGTGACATCGCCCGGAGGCACTACAGCAGCAGGGCTGGCGGTATTTGAAGAAAAAGGCTTTAAAGATATAGTATATGATTCGCTGTATTCAGCCCTTAAAAGGGCAGAAGAACTTGGCAGCATTTGAAAATGAAGACCCCTGCGGTAAGACCACACAGGGTATCAAACATCAAGAAAATGCTGTCATTCCCCGACCTGTTCGGGGAATCCAGAGACAAAAGAACTGGATTCTCTGGTCAAGCCAGAGAATGACACTACAAGGAAACCCTGTGGCAAGACCACAGGGAATTTATAAATTAAAGGAAGTCATTAGTAAAAACCAATGACTATTGACCATTGACTATTGACGAAGGAGGATTTTATGTTTATATTTGGCAATCTGATTATAGCTATAGCAAGCGTGCTTGATATAGCTCTCGGTGTTTATAAGTGGGTTATAATAATCGCAGCAATAGTAAGCTGGGTAAATCCAGACCCGTATAATTTTATTGTGCGATTTCTTTATGCTGTTACAGACCCTGTGCTTAAACCAATAAGGCGGTTAATTGGCGGAAGGCTCGGCCCTATAGACATATCTCCTATTGTAGCTATTGTTGCTATTTTATTTATTCAGAAATTTCTTGTGAGTTCTTTGATAGAACTCGGTTATAGAATGAAATAAAAGGAGGCCTTCAAATGAGAATAACACCACTTGACATTCAACAAAAACAGTTTCCGATGAGATTCAGGGGATTTGATGTAGACGAGGTTTACTCTTTTTTAGAACTGGTGAGGGAAGAGATGGAGGGACTGCTCAGGGAAAATGCATCTCTTAAAGAACAATTAAGCAGGGCTGACAGCCAGCTTCAAGGGTACAAAAATATGGAGGTAACACTCCGCGAAACACTGATGACAGCACAGCAAATGGTAGAGGAATATAAAACAAATGCCAGAAAGGAAGCAGAGCTTCTAATAAAAGAGGCTGAGTTAAAAGCAGAACGCAGCATAAGAGAAGCACAGGAAAAGGTTGTGAAAATACATGAAGACATAGTAGACCTTAAGGGCATCAGGCGCCATTTCAAGGAAGAGGTAAAAAGACTAATAGAGAGCCATCTTAAAATGATTGAATTTGACAAGGAGAGAGAAGGAGAGGAATCAGGTGAAATATAGCGCCCTTAAAGGAATAGAGGATATACTGCCGCCTGAAGTTTATATATGGCAGGAAATTGAATCTGTAGCCAAAGATATATTTCATAGATACGGCTTTCAGGAAATAAGGCTTCCGATAATCGAATCAACAGAGATATTCATCAGAAGCATAGGTGAGACCACCGACATAGTTGAAAAAGAAATGTATACCTTCCCCGACAAGGCCGGCAGAAGCATCACCATGAGGCCTGAAGGGACCGCTCCTGCCGTAAGATGCTATGTTGAGCATCACCTTTATAACCTTCCATCCCCCCAGAAATTTTTTTATTCCGGCCCGATGTTCAGATATGAAAGACCGCAAAAAGGACGGTTCAGGCAATTTTACCAGATAGGGGCAGAGGCATTTGCCGTTTCTCAACCGTCTATTGATGCTGAGATTATCGCCATGTTAAAAAATCTCTTTGAGGCATTAGGGCTAAAAGAGATTAATTTTGAGATAAACTCAATAGGATGCGAAAAGTGCAGGCCGGACTATAAAAATGCCCTGTTAAATTTTTTCGGAGATAAACTGACAGACTTCTGTCCGGACTGCCAGAGGCGATACAGAGGAAACCCCTTGAGAATTCTGGATTGCAAGGTTGACAGATGCACAGAACTCCGGCAAGGCGCTCATCCTGTAACAGGCTATTTATGCAATGAATGCAGGGAACACTTTGAAGAGCTTCTCTTCAGGCTTAACAGCCTTAATATGCCTTATTCATTAAACCCTAATCTAATAAGGGGTCTTGACTACTATACAAAGACTGCCTTTGAGGTTACAAGCGAGCATTTAGGCGCACAAAAGGCAGTGGCTGCAGGCGGAAGATACGACAATCTTGTTGAAGAATTCGGAGGCCCGGCCACACCTGCAATAGGATTTGCCATCGGCATGGAAAGACTTGCTCTGCTCTTAAAAGAAAAACCAGCAGAAGAACATCCTGCGCCAAAGGTTTTCATTGCTGCGCTTGGCAGGGAAGCAGAGATTGAGAGTTTCAGGATTGCAGAGGATTTGAGAGCAAAAGGCTTCTGGATAGAGTTTAATTACGGAGGCGCATCTCTGAAGAGCCAGTTGCGCAAGGCTGACAGGATTTCCGCCGAGTTTGCTTTTATAATAGGAGACAATGAATTGAAATCAGGCAAGATTCAATGGAAGAACTTAAAGACAGGCCAGCATGGAGAAATACCAATACCAGATGCCATTTCATTGTTTTAGCCTACCCCCATATCTTTCCGGGGTTCATCATGCCAAAGGGGTCAAACAATTTTTTTATTCCCTTCATTAACTTAAGTTCCTTTTCCTTTATCTCCATTGCTAAATACGGGGCCTTTGTAATCCCTATGCCGTGCTCTCCGGATATTGAACCACCGAGATTCAGGGCGATTTGAAACACCTTTTTTGCAACCTCCATGCCTTTTGAGTATTCCTCTCTGTCGTTTATATCCACCATTATATTTACATGAATATTACCGTCTCCTGCATGTCCGAAACTGATAATTTTTATACCGGTAGCTTCTGACAATCTCTTTAATTCAATAAGCGCTGACGCTACTTTATCCCTTGGCACAACTATGTCTTCATTAATCTTTGTGGGCTTAATATGATAGAGAGCTGGAGAAATTGACCTTCTCGCCTCCCACAGTCTCTCCCTTGCTATGTCATCCTCTGCGGAAACCGCCTCTCCTCCAAGGGTCTGGCAGATATCTACAACTCTTTCTGCTTCTTTCTTAACCGTTTTAGGATAGCCGTCTAATTCTATAAGCAAAATGGCTTCTGCATCCGCAGGCAGTCCTGTAGGCTTATAGTTTTCTACGGCCTCTATGGATAATCTGTCCATAAGTTCGATTGTCCTCGGTATTACCTTTGATGAGATAATCTTTGTGACAGCATCTCCTGATGACTCAAGATTATTAAATATAATGAGCAGGGTTATAATATCTTCAGGAACAGGCAGCATCTTTAACCGTATCTTTGTTGTAATGGCAAGTGTTCCCTCGGAACCTATAAGGATGTTTTTTAGGTCATAGCCCACTGTCTTTTTATAAGTTTTCCCTCCTGTATTGATTACAGTGCCATCAGGCAATACAGCCTCAATGCCAATGACATAATCCCTTGTAACCCCGTATTTTATTGCCCTCGGCCCTCCGGCATTTGTCGCCACATTGCCGCCGATAGTGCAAATATTCATGCTCGCAGGGTCGGGTGGATAAAAATATCCCAGATACCCCAGTTCTTTTTGCAGCCTGCTGTTTATAATGCCCGGCTCAACAACCACTGTCATGTTCCTTGTATCGACATCGAGCATTTTACGCATATTCTCCAGACTCAACACTATACAGTTGTCAGACGGAACAGAGGCGCCGGACATGCCTGTGCCTGCTCCTCTCGGTGTAATTGAAAAACCGTTATCAGAGGCATATTTTATAATCTTTATTATCTCATCTGTGCTTTTAGGCCATGCAACCGCTAGCGGAAGTTTTTCATCAGCAATGGATGAGTCAAAGCTGTAACAAATGAGGTCTTCTTTTTCTGTGGAGATTCTGATACCCGATGGGAAATTTTTCATATCTGAAATTATACTAAATTTCAATATATGTTATGCAAACAAGGATTGACTATTTTGATTTTGCTTGCAGGTTTTAGTCAATATCTGGTAAATTAATAGAAATATATGGAGGCCGTATTATAAATAAACACTAAATCCGAATTGCGTCAAGCGTCGTGCGCTTGACCATAATCCGTAACGAATATAGATTGCATGGCGATTTTGCTGTCATTCCGAACACCCGCCGGGTGTGAGGAATCTTATCAGAAAAGGCAAGATTCCTCGCTTCGCTCGGAATGGCTACGGATTATAGGCTTGACGCTTGACGCTTAAAAGAGGAGGTAAAATATGAGACACTTATTTTTTATTGTAGCGTTAATGGCTATTGCAGGGCTTATGGTTACCGGCTGCGCCCCACATAAGGTAGCGCAACTGCCGGTAACTGAACAACCTACAGCCGTACAACCCGAACCCCGCCCTCACGCGGCAGTAGAAGACAGACAGAAAATAGGGATTGCTCCGGATGACACAATTGCCGCAAGAGACCTGCCGAAAGAAACAATAACCGACAGGCATTTAGCAAGGGTAGAGCCTCCTGCTGTCAGGCCTACGGTAAGGGAATTGCAAGCAAAAATTCAGGACATCTATTTTGACTTTGACAGATATGACATAAGAAGTGAGGCAAAGCCAGTGCTTCAAGAAGTGGCATCCATGCTTTTAAGAAACACTAATCTAAAGGTAATTACTGAAGGACATGCTGATGAACGCGGCACAAGCGAATATAATCTCGCACTCGGAGACATGAGAGCTAATTCTGTAAGAGAATACCTTATATCTCTCGGAGTTTCATCCGGCAGAATAGAGACTATAAGCTACGGTGAAGAAAAACCTGTTTGCAGGGAACAAACAGAGGAATGCTGGGCAATAAACAGGCGGGCGCATTTTGTCTTAATTGAGGGGATTAGATAATGAAGCAGAACTGGGAACTGGGAACTGGGAACTGGAAACTGGGAAGTAGTAAAGTTTTAACTTCTCGCTTCTCACTTCTCACTTTTTGCTTCTTGCTTGTTTTTCTTACCGGGTGTGTCACAACAGCTGATATGGAAACAATGAAAATGAATATGACACGTCTTCAGATAGAGTCTAGCCGGCAGAACAATGAGATAGCACAAATCAAAAGCGAACTTTCCAATTTATCAAAAGATGTCTCTTCTTTAAAACATTCACTCGGTGCAATGAGAGAAGGGCAGGCAGCCATTTTAACTCAGACTTCTGATCTCTCCCGTGAAATTCAAATGCTTAAAGGCCGTTTTGAAGAAAACAGACACTTTATGGATAAAACTGTAAGAGATTGGGCATCTGAACAGCAACTGCTTAATGCAAAGATAGCATCTTTAGAAAAGGAGATAAAACAGATAGATGATAAAATAAATTCTTTAGCTGAAACATTAAAGCCGCAGGCGCCTCACATGCCCGGCAGGATGCACGAACCACATGCTGCAATTCCGCCAGTTACTGACCCTCAGAGACTATATGACGATGCACACATTGATTTTCAAGAGCAGAGATATGCAGAGGCAAGACAGAAATTTAAACAGTTCATAAAAGACTTTCCAAAACACGGCTTTGTTCCACATGCTCACTACTGGATTGGAGAATCCTATTTTGAAGATAAAAAATTTGAAGACGCAATACTTGCATATGAGACATTCATGAGACAATATCCTAATCATGAACGTGTTAAAAATGCTATGCTTAAGCAAGCCTATGCTTTTATTGAACTTAAAGATACAAAGACAGGCAGGGTGATACTGGAAAGGCTTATAGAGAAATACCCTAATTCTCATGAAGCCGAACTGGCAAAGAAAAAGATCGCAGAAATAGCGCCAAGAAAAGTCCCTCCGCCAAAAAAAACGAGATAAGATAGACAATGGCTGTTATAACAGACAAATACAGCCGCATAATTGATTACATGCGGATTTCAATCACAGACCGGTGCAATCTCAGGTGCATTTACTGCATGCCATCAGATGGAATAAAACCTATAGAGCACAAAAACATCTTGAGCTATGAAGAAATTATTAGAATACTAAAAATAGCAGCAGGTCTCGGCGTAAGAAAAGTAAGGCTCACAGGTGGCGAGCCGCTTACAAGAAAAAACCTTCCTTACCTGATAGCCTCTGTAAACGATATAGATGAAATAGAGGACATAAGCCTTACGACAAATGGACTTTTGCTGAAGAAATATGCCCGATCCCTTGCATTAGCAGGCTTAAAAAGGGTCAATGTAAGCCTTGACTCCCTTCGCCGAGAGAGATACAGGGAGATAACAAGGGGAGGGGATATAAACGATGTGCTGGAAGGAATCCACGAGGCAGAGAAGGCAGGACTCCTTCCCATAAAGATAAATATGGTTCCGATAAGAGGATTCAATGACGATGAGATAGAGGAATTTGCAAGACTGACATTAAAGACCTCCTACAATGTGAGATTCATAGAGTTCATGCCAATAGGCACAAGGGAGGTCTGGAGTCAGGAGAAATATATTTCTACAGATGAGATAAAGAAAAGGGTATCAGCAATAGCACCGATTAGTCCTGTGAAAATCAGAAAGGCAGGTCCTGCCAGATACTTCAGATTTGAGGGAGCTTCAGGAGTTATAGGTTTCATAAGCCCTATAACCCATCATTTTTGCAATTCATGCAATAGACTGAGATTGACATCTGACGGAAAACTGAGGCCGTGCCTGTTCTCAGAGACCGAAATCGACCTCAGATCTACCATTAGATGCGGGGCATCAGATGAAGAGATAGAAAGGCTGCTAAGGCTTGCTGTAGAAATCAAACCGCCAAGCCATTCCATAAACCATTCCATAAACCGTGAAAAATATTTCGACTGCCTAAAGCCAATGTCAAAAATAGGTGGATGACTTGAAAATTTCAAATTTCAAATAAGGGGGATGAACATTGACGACAAATGTATCAATCATAATAACCACATATAATAATCCATCTGCCCTGCAAAAAGTATTGGACGGTTTTTTATTTCAAACTGTTAATCCTTATGAAATAATCATTGCTGACGACGGCTCGGAAAACGATACCGCTTTAACAGTAAAAAATTTCTCTAAAATAGCCCCTTTCCCGGTAATTCATGTATGGCAGGAGGACAAAGGATTCAGAGCCGCAAAGATAAGAAATGAGGCAATTAAAAAGGCAGCCTCTGAATACCTGATTATACTTGACGGCGACTGCATACCTAATAAACACTTCATTTTTGACCATATTGCTCTTGCAGAGCGGGGATTTTTCGTACAGGGCAAAAGGGTTTTATTAAACGAAAAAACTTCTGTTTTATTTGGCGCTGATAGCGCAAATTCATATTCTGCTATGCTAAAGATGCTTCCGTCTATGTCAAACAGGCATCACATCTTGCGCATTCCAATTTTGCCGCCGTTTAAAAACAAAAAACTTCACGGCATAAAAAGCTGCAATATGGGATTCTATAAAGGCGACCTGATTACCGTTAACGGGTTCAATGAAGACTTTATCGGCTGGGGAAGGGAAGATTCAGAGCTTGCTGTAAGGCTTTTTAAATACGGACTAAAAAGAAAGGAGCATCCGTTCAGGGCGGTCTGTTTTCATCTATGGCACCCTTCGCATCCGAGACAAACACTTCAGGCAAATGACAGGATTTTAGAGGAGACAATTAAAGGCAATGGCTACTTTTGTGCAAACGGAATCATTAAAGGATAATACCATAACAGACAGGATAATATTCTACTGCCTCTGCGGGCTGTTCTTTTGTATTGCTCTCGGGGCTACCTCGCCTGCGGTTATAACAGGCATTGCTGCAATTTCCATATGGCTTTTTTCTGGAAAGTTTTTCAAACAAAAAGACATGTGGCTGAAACAAAAATGGACAGTGCCTGTAATTTTTTTCATGCTGCTTCCATGGCTCGGCATCCTGTGGACTAATGATATAAAATCAGGCATTGACTTTGCTGAAAAAAGCTACTACTGGATTTTATCGTTTGTGATAGCCTCTGTTATTATCAAAAGCGATAGCAAAAGATTATTTTTTGACTCTTTTCTTGCGGGTCTTTTTCTTTTTTGTATTGTCTCAATATTAAAATTTGCAAATATAATGGCTTTGCCAGGATGGATGCCGACAATCTTTTCTAAGTCTATAACTGGCTCACTCTTTCTTGTTTTTGGAATACTCATGCTGTCATTTTATTTTAAGGCAACTGAAAGCAGCAGAAAAAAATTATTGTTTATTTTTCTTATTGCGCTCTTTTTCTTCGCTCTCTCTATTGGACACGGACGCAGTGGATATTTAGCCTTTATTCTTTTGTCGCCTATAGTTGCATATAATTTAATTGGCAGGCGATTTTATTTAATCCTGCCTGTAATCGCTCTTTCTTTATTGTTTTTACTTTCTTCGCCTGCGGTAAAAAGCCGTATTGACTTGGCAGTCCACGACATAAAGGTATATCAGGCAGGCAATCCTAATACATCAATAGGTCTAAGATTGAATAAGTGGCAGGGTGCTGTTAGAATTTTTCTTGAGAGCCCTCTTATTGGAGCAGGCACAGGCGGTTATGCAAAGGCAATGATAAAATACGATCATCCAAATCTTATATCAGATTTCAGGATGCCTTCTGAACCCCATAACAGCTTTTTATTTATGGCGGCAAGCTACGGCATTTTAGGTATTATATCAATAGTGTGGCTTTTTGTCGCCTATTTTAAAAAGGGCTGGTTTTCAAGAAATTCTCTGACAGGGTTTGCTGTGTTATCATTCGGACTTGTCTTGTTTATAGGAAGTCTAACAGCTTCACAAATCCTTTCGTTAGCCACTGCAAAAATGTTTGCGCTACTGATGGGGATTAAAACAGAAAATGGATCGCTGTAAACTCTCGGTTGCTATTATTACAAAAAATGAAGAAGACAGGCTTCCTGTCTGTCTGAAAAGTGTGTCATTTGCAGATGACATAGTTGTAGTTGATTCGGGCAGCACCGACAGGACAGTAGAAATTGCAAAAGACATGGGCTGCAGGGTATTTATAGAGGAATGGAAAGGCTATGGTCCTCAGAAACAGAGCGCTGTTAAGAAATGTAAAAATGAATGGGTGTTAATAATTGATGCTGATGAGAGGATACCAGAAGAAACAAAAGAAAAGATTACAGAAATAGTGAAAAATCCCTTGGCTGATGCATATAGTTTTCCGCTAAAAAATTTTTTCCATGGGAAATGGATAAAACACTGCGGCTGGTGGCCCAATAGAAAAATAAGGCTGTTCAGAAAGAGTAGGGGAATGGTTAATGAGGCACTGGTCCATGAATCTGTAGAGGTCAGCGGAACTGTCATGAATATCCATACACCAATTATCCATGAATCAATAAGAGATTTAAGCAGTATGCTAAACAAGATAAACATTTATTCCTCACTCGGTGCAGAGACCCTGTTCAAGAAAGGTAAAAATGTGTCTGGACTTACAGCCTTTTTCAAGGGTGTTGCAGCGTTTTTCAAGTTATATGTTTTAAAGCTGGGCATCCTTGATGGTTATGAAGGATTTGTAATATCATTCTCACACGCAGTTAATACATGCTATAAATATCTAAAACTGAAGGAGTATAATAAAAAATAACATGATTCCCCGGTCGCTGCCGATTACAAATAAAAGGGTTATAGATATTTTATGCTCACACAATGTATTGACAGGAAAGATTTTGGACCTCGGGGCTGGAGGAGGTTATTTGTCTTTCCTGCTTGCAGAGAGATTATTACAGAGCGGCTGCGGCTCCCTGAGTGAATATCTCTCTGCATGCGACCTTTTCCCTGAGGACTTTAAGTTTGAAAAAATAAAATGCGACCCCTGTGATTTCAATGCCCGTCTCCCTTATGATGACAGCACTTTTAATGCGGTCTGCTCTGTTGAGGTAATAGAGCATCTTGAAAACATCTTCCATTTTGCAAGAGAGGTTTGCAGGATACTCAAACCCAATGGGGTTGCTGTTATAACAACCCCGAACATCCTGAATATCAACAGCAGGCTGAGAACCCTTGCTGCTGGTTTCCCATTACTTTTTGGTCCGCTGCCTCTTTCTGTCAGCAATCCGCAGGATGTAGGAGGGCATATAAATCCTGTCTCATATTATTATCTCGCATATGCAATGAAAAAGGCAGGCTTCAGAGAGATGAGATTCCATACTGATAGACTGAAAAATAGCGCAAAATTTTTAACATTTCTTTTTTATTTGCCGATTAAGGTGTTTGAGAGAATAATATTCTACGGGGTTAAAAAAGAGAACAAGAATACTTATGAAGAAAACTATGAATTTTTGAAAAAAATAAACTCTATTCCTTTGTTGCTCAGCCGCACCATAATAATTGAGGCAGTTAAATAAATATGAAATTTGGTCCGTTTGAAGGTTCAATAGAAGATGCAACCTGTCCGCTGTGCATAGATAGAAACTCCTCTGCGCAATTAATTTTCAAAAACAGGGATGGGATTGGATTTTATAAATGCCTAGGCTGCAATCTGATGCTTGCCTCTCCGAGATTTACAGAAGAGTCAATGCTGAAAATCTACGAGAACGAGGCATTTGCAGACCTCTCAATGTATGACAATTGGTCTTATGAAGAATGGAGGCAAAGCAGAAGCCGTTCATATAATATAGAGCAGCAAAAAATTTTACTTGTGAAAAGGTATCTGCCTGAAAAGAGCAGGCTGCTTGATGTAGGATGCGGCACAGGTCTTTTTGTGCTTGAAGCTACCCGAAGCGGTTTTTTATGCGAAGGGATAGAGCCGAGCATGAGACTTTCAGGAATTGGTAGCAATGTCCTTAAAGTCCCTGTCTCTACTGTGCAGATAGAGGACTATAATATCACATATAAATTTAATGGTATTGTAATATGGGATGTCCTTGAGCACCTTTATGACCCTGTACGAGTGATGAGAAGGTGCGGAGAATTATTAGAATCTGATGGTTTTTTGTTTTTGCAGGTGCCTAATTATAAGGGGATTTCTAATTCATATAAAACACAGCTTCACCGTCTTGGTCTTAAAAATAATTTTAAGCATTTTGGATTTCCCTGGCATGTTTATTCATTTGACAGGAAAAGCCTTTCTGTCTTGAGCCGTCAGGCAGGATTTAAGCCTGTGCTTTTTGAATCATGGTCGCATTTGCTGAAAGATGGAAAAACAGGCTCACTGTCACAGATAATAATTAACCTTGCAAGACAGCAGTGTCTGTCTGACTATATAGTATGTGTGGCACAAAAATATTGACCTAAATTGCGCAAAGGGTTGTTTTTAAATATACCAAACTCCTTGAACTCCAAAGAAAAAAGGAATCATAAATGCTTCTTGTGCTGATGTATCATAGGATAAACATGCCTGACATTTTTTATTCACATCTTAAGCATCTATCAGAAAATTATCCCATTGTTTTGCCGGGAGATGCTTTATTACCAAACAAAATATCTATCTGCCTGAGTTTTGATGATGCCTATTATGATTTCTATCACTTTGTTTTCCCTGGTTTGGTTCAACTGAATATTAGAGCAATTGTCGGTGTACCGGTAAAATATATTGTTGAGAAAACATCTTTAGACAGCAGCATACGACTGTCAGTTCCATATGATGAGGCAATGGCAGATAATGTTTATCTTACAAAAGTCCCTTTTTGCACATGGAACGAGCTTAAGGAAATGGCTGAAAGCGGTCTTGTAAAAATCGCCTCTCACTCTTATAGTCATATCAATCTTACCGACGAAAAAGCTGATCTGACAACCGAGATTAAAGCGTCAAAAGAGATGATCGAATCAAGACTCTCTCACGGGGTAGATACTTTCATATATCCATTTGGAAAGACCAACAAAAAAGTTCATTCTTTTGCTTTTAAATACTATAAATATATAATGAGAATAGGTTCTGCTTTAAACAAAAACTGGCACAACTCTGCAGGTATGATTTACAGGGTTAATGCAGACGAAATAATCGGTGCAAAGGATCCATCGAAGTTTCTGGTGGATGGATTATATTACCTTAAACTTTATCTTAAATATATATCAAATACATTGAGGCGCAAATGATAGTGTCCATAATCCTCAAAAAATAAGTTAAAAAATGGCAAGGATATTAAAACAAACTCCATCAATATCAGAAGATATTAAAAATGCCGGACACATCCTCATAATAAAACTCCGTTATATCGGGGATTCTGTATGGCTTTTGCCTTTTTTAGAGAACCTTAAGCTAAATATTCCAAAGGCGAAATTATCCGTTTTAATAAATGAAGGAACCGATGCCTTTTTCTATAACTGCCCGCATGTTGACAGGGTTATCCCTTTTCCAAGAAAAAAAATAAAAAGCAAACCCTTTGGAATATTTAAACTGATTTCATTTATAAAAGAACTAAGAAGTTCAAAGCCTGATGTTATTATAGAACTTACCGAGGGTGACAGGGCCGCGCTGATGAGTTTTCTATCAGGCGCTAAAATAAGAATAGGATACCGCAATGAAGAACACTGGCGACAACGCCTTTATACTCACAATATATCTTCAAAAACAGACACCAAACATATGATTGACTATCATCTCGATGCGCTCAGAGAAATCGGATTAAACATATACAACACGTCAATCAAGATAAATGTTGACAGCAAGGCTCTCGGGTCTTTAAAAGAAAAAATGTCCTCTGTTTTTCATAATGATAATCGGAAAAAACTTTTAGTTCATCCAGGAGCCAGGGGGTATTTAAGACAGTGGGGTCATGAAAATTTTGCATACCTCTGTGATGCGATGTCTGATGAATGCAGGATATTTCTAATTGCAGGGGCAAATGAAGAATCAATCCTGAATGATGTTGTCAAACATATGAAAACCCAACCTGAGGCATGCAGGGCAGACCTAAGTCTTCATGAATTTGCTGCCCTGTGTGAAATGTCTGATTTATTTATCGGCAATGACAGCGGACCGATTCATATCGCTGCAGCAAAAACATTTGTAGTTGGAATTTATGGACCAACACTTCCGGATTTAGTCTCTCCATGGACAGACAGAAAATTAATATTTTTCGATAAAAGTAATTTTCCTTGCAGACCGTGCGAGCAGGATAAGTGTTATAATTCACGATTTAAGGCCTGCCTTGAAAATATAAAACCCGATGATGTTGTAAGCGGTATAATTGAACTTTTAAAAAAATTATAAGCTATGCCACTTCATATTCTTTTTCTTGAATCATCCAGACACTTTGGCCAGAAACTTCGGCGGACAGGAAAGGAGATTTCTTATCTTACAACCTGCTTCCTGCCCGCCTAATAAAAATCTATCGTTTAACTTCCCCAACTGTAACTTTGTCCTTTATTGCCTCAAACTTCTTGCTCCCTATGCCTTTAACCTTCTTTAATTCATCAATGCTCTTAAACCCGCCGTGTGCCTTTCTGTATTCAACTATTCTTGTTGCAATCCCCTTTCCTATCCCTGGAAGCGTTGCAAGCTCTTTTTCTGTTGCCGTGTTTATATTTACCTTGTCCACGGCATGAAGCAGCGGCACAAATACAAAAATAGCAACCACTAATACGCTCAATACACTGACAAAAACCTTTTGCATAATGGTATCCTCCTTATTTTGTTTTTATTGTACAATCAATGTACAATAGCTTTGAGGGACTTCGTCCCTCAAACTCCCAATGAAAAGCTATGTTAAGTTATTTCTCTCGCTTTTACTATAACCCCGTCTATTAGCTCAAATTCATCATCAAAGCTGTAATAACCTGCTTCTTTCCTGCCGTGCATGAAGACGGTAACAGTCTCTGTAAAGGGGTCAACAAGCACTACCCTTTTTATACCTATTGAAAGATAGTCTTTCACTTTATCGGTAATCTCCCATTGTGCATTGCTTTCAGAGATTATTTCAATTATCAAATCAGGAGGTATTTCAAGCATTCCTTTTGGTCTTTCAGGAGACTTTTCTTTGCTTATATAAACCACATCTGCTGCCCTGAGCCTGAAAGGTTTTTTGCTGATAACAATGCCCACCTCGCCAACAGCAATATATCCCTTATCTTTGAGATGTTTTCTTAATATTTCTGACAAACTACTTTCTAAATCTCCATGATAAAATCCTGTTGGTATCATATCTCGCCTCTCACCGTCTATGATTTCGTAATTACCCTCTGGCAGTGAGTTTATGTCCTCGTATGTAAATATCTTTTTTTCTAATAGTGTGGTCATAACATCACCCCTGAAAATCTTTTCAAGTCTTTGCCTAAATGTTAACCTTATTTTCTTGATTTGTCAATATTTTCTTGATTTGTTGTCAAGCCAAAATGAAAATGTCCTGTTTTCACCAAAATGAAAATGTCCTGTTTTATGCTGCTGCCTCCAAAGGAGGATTACTTGTTTTTGCTGCCAATTTTTTGTATGCCTGTCTGCCTCTGCACAGGCAGGCAACGCACAGGCAGGCGCAAGGGGAGGGGGATTTA
>DBNT01000054.1:15413-19774 GCA_002299835.1 Nitrospiraceae bacterium UBA665
CTCTATCTCTGTTTTTGGGTCCGTAATAATGGATAGCAGGTATGCTTGATTACGAATTATGGTCAATATGACTGCTGATTTAAAAACTAAAAAAGATAGGAGCAATAACAATAAAATGTATAATAAGTTAAAATACTTCTACAGGCTTTAATTTTTTTGCAAAGACAGTTAAAAAGATGAAAAAGAAGAAAGGATTCAAGGATGTGCTAATGGATATAGAACCTACAGAGTGTAGGTTTATGCTTGACAAACTTCATTAAAAGAGGAGGAAACAATGACAGTTAAGCTAAAACCTGAAGAACTTTACAAATGCTGTGAACAGGATTTTTTCAAATTCAATACAACAAATGATATTGGCAAATTAGAAGGCACTATTGGACAGGAAAAAGCCCTTAATGCGCTTGATTTTGGCCTTAGCCTAACAAGCAAAGGGTTTAATATCTATGCGCTTGGACAGAGCGGTACTGGTAAAATGCAGACTATTAGGACATTATTGGAGCAAAAAGCATCAAAGGAAAAGGTGCCTGCTGATTGGTGTTATGTTTATAACTTTAAAGACCCTGATGCCCCTGTATCAATATCCCTTGATCCTGGCAAAGGTATTATTTTTCAGAAAGACATGGAAAACCTTGTTAAGACACTTAAGGGAGAATTGCTGAAGGCATTTGAGTCAAGGGAATATGAGACCCAGAGGAGTAAGATAATAGAGGAATTCCAACAGAAGCAGAAAGCGCTTTTCACGAGCCTTGAAGAAGAGGCACAGTCCAAGGGATTTGCAATAAGAAAGACTGTGACCGGCCTTTTAATAGCTCCGACAAAAAAGAGTGGCGAGCCTCTTACAGAAGAAGAGTTTACTTCCCTTAATGAAAAAACTAAAAAAAAGGCTGAAGAGATGGGCAAAATGCTTCAGGAAAGGCTTGATGATGTTGCAAGGGCGGTAAGAGAAGCTGAAAAACTTGTTAAAGAAATGCTTAGCAGGCTTGAGCGTGAAATAGCGCTCGGTGCAATAGGTCATTATATAGACGAACTTAAGCAAAGGTATCAGGACAATGAAAAGATAACAGCATATCTTGATTCAGCAAAGGAAGATATACTTTCGCATATTGATGACTTCAGGATCACTGAGGAGCAGGCACAGCCTCTTCCGTTTATAAAGATGCCAAAACCTGAAGTCTCTCTTGCAAAATATGCAGTAAATGTCGTAGTAAATAACAAAGAGAGCAAAGGCTCTCCAGTTGTGTTTGAAAGCAATCCCACATATCTGAACCTCTTCGGAAGGATAGAACACAAAGTGCAATATGGAATGGCATTGACAGACTTTTCTATGATAAGGGGCGGGTCGCTTCATAGGGCAAACGGCGGCTATATTGTAATAAATGCCCTTGATTTGTTAAGAAATATATTTTCTTATGATGCCTTAAAGAGGTCTATAAAAAACAAAGAACTAAAAATAGAAGATGTGTGGGAGCAGTACAGGCTTTTAAGCACATCAACACTTAAGCCTGAACCAATACCTCTTGATGTGAAGGTTATACTTATCGGAAATCCCTATATTTATTATCTCCTGTACAATCTTGACGAAGAATACAGGGAGTTATTCAAGGTCAAGGCTGACTTTGACAGCAGGATGGATAGAACTCCAGAAAACATTGAAAAATATGCCCTCTTTGTAGCAAGCTGCCAGAAGGAGGAAAATCTTCTTCCGTTTAACAAAAGCGGTGTGTCAAAAATAGTTGAATACGGCTCAAGGCTTGCAAACCATCAGGAAAAACTTTCTACAAAATTTAGCGATATAGCTGACCTTATTCATGAATCTCACTTCTGGGCACAAAAGGCTAAAAGCGATGTTGTGAAAGATGAACATGTTGCAAGAGCTATAAATGAAAAAATACTCAGGGTTAACAGGCTGGAGGAGAGATTAAGGGAAGCAATGCTTGAAGACACGCTTATTGTCAATACAAGCGGCAAAAAAATGGGGCAGGTTAATGGTCTTGCAGTGCTTGATCTTGGTGATTACAGTTTCGGCAAACCATCAAGAATAACAGCAAGAACTTATACCGGAAAAGCCGGTGTTGTAAACATAGAACGAGAGACAAAGATGAGCGGCAAGATTCACGAAAAGGCAATAATGATTATAACAGGCTATCTGGGCAGCAAATATGCAATAAAAAAGCCTATAAGCCTTTCTGCATCTTTAACTTTTGAACAGTTATATGAAATGGTTGAAGGCGACAGCGCAACCTGCGCTGAGCTTTATGCCTTGCTAAGCAGCATATCAGCAGCGCCTTTAAAGCAGGGCATTGCGGTTACCGGCTCTATGGATCAGAATGGAGATGTTCAGCCTATCGGAGGCGTTAATGAAAAGATAGAGGGTTTTTTTGACCTGTGCAATATCAGAGGTCTTGACGGAAATCACGGCGTAATAATACCGAGAAGGAACTTAAAGCACCTCATGCTCAAGCAGGAAGTGGTAGATGCGGTCAGGAATGGCAAATTTAATATTTATCTGATTGACAAAGTAGAAGAAGGACTCGAAATTCTCACAGGGATAGAGGCAGGCGATATGAGGGAAGACGGGACATACCCAGAAAGGAGCATAAATTATCTTGTTATGAAGAGACTGGAAGAGATTGCTGAGTCTCTTGAGAAGAAGAAGGAAAAAGAAGAAGAAAAAGAAGAGAAGAAAAAGGAGAATGAATCCGAAATTGCCAATTGATGAAAAACTTGATAAATCTTATAGAAGCCGGTTTTTTTATATTGCTCTCTCTCCCAATAGCTTTGCTTCCGCATTGGTTTGCACTGAAGGCAGGTGAGATTTTAGGTCTTATAGTTTTTTATATATGGAGAAGCAGGAGGAAGATTGCAATAGAGAATATAGAGAAGTCAGCCGAGCACTCACGAAGTGAGTGCTCGGCCAGAATGGTAGCGAAAGAAACCTTCAGAAACCTCGGGAAATCTTTTGCGGAGGTTATTAAGATTTATTATGGATTTGGTAAAGGGATTATAAATAATATTGAAATAAGGGGCGTTGAAAATTATCACAGGGCTAAATCAAAAAATAAGGGTGTAATAATTATAACCGGACACTGTGGAAATTGGGAATTGATGGCGCTTGCATTCGGTTTTAGAATTGACAATGTCTCTGGTGTAGCGCGCATGCAAAACAATCCTTATCTGAATATGCTTGTTGAAAAAATAAGAGCAAAATACGGCAATAATGTTATTTATAAAAAAGGCGCATTGAAATCCATACTTTTAGAACTGAGGAAGAATAAAGGTGTTGGCATATTAATAGATCAGGCTACTTTAAAGGATGAAGGGCTTATAATAAATTTTTTGGGCAGACCTGCATGGACAACAAAAATGCCTGCGCTTATAGCAAGAAAAACAGGGGCGCCGGTGCTTCCTATATTCATTCATCGAGATAATCGAGAGGTGGATAGACACATCATAAGTATTTATCCAGAGATTGCTCTGTCAGCAGAAGATGATATTGATAAGGCTATAATTGAAGATACAAAGAGATTTTCTGAATTTATCGAAAATTACATAAAAGAGCACCCGTCGGAATGGCTCTGGATACACAGAAGATGGAAAAGGACATAAATGGACGTCATTTCTGTTTCATTGTCACAGGCGTATATTAAAGAGTTCGGAATAGTTGGGCAAGGGGAAATATCCTGTTTGTTAGTGTTATAATTTTTTATGGCTATTTTAGAGATTAAGAAATATCCGGATGAAATTCTTAAGAAAAAATCTTCTCCTGTTGACAACATTAACGGTGATTTAGAGCGCCTTATTGATGATATGGTAGAGACTATGCATGCAGTTTCAGGTATTGGCCTTGCTGCGCCGCAGATAGGTGTTTCAAAAAGGCTGATAGTCGTTGATGTAAGCACAAAGGATGAGAAATATCCTCCTGTTCCACCCCCCGTTGTTCCACCCCAAAAAATCTCCGATTTTTTGGGGACCCCGGTTGTTATCATAAATCCGGAGATTATTGAAACAGACGGCTTTGTTGATTCCGAAGAGGGATGCTTGAGCATACCGGGATATATATCAACTATAAAAAGAGTAGAAAAGATTGTTGTTAGAGGACTTGATAGAGATGGCAAGCCTCTCCAATTTGAGGCTAACGGGCTTTTTGCCAGGGCAATTCAACATGAGATTGACCACCTAAACGGCATTTTGTTCGTTGACAGAATGAGTTATATAAAAAGGGAATTCTTTAAAAAACGATACCTTAAAAAGTCAACAGTCAGTAGTTAGCCCAAAAACAGAGATAGAAAATTGCCTTTCTTGAAAATCCCCCTCCCCTTGTGGGAGGGGGCGAGGGGGAGGGGGTAACCTTAAAGGTGAAC
>DBNT01000023.1 GCA_002299835.1 Nitrospiraceae bacterium UBA665
CCCGCGCCCCTAACCCTCCCCCGTCAAGGGGGCCCGAATCAAGAGCGTCTCTCCCATCAAGGGAGAGGGAATAATAGGGAAATTCTATATCGGGATTTAGGTAATACCTTAATCCGTAAAGAAACATTTACATGCTTCGACAAGCCTAATGTATAACTACACCTACAGCATGTCGCTTAGCAGTCCATCGATGAGATGCCCCTGCAATCTCCATAGTGCCTGCAATAGCATCACTTACAGCTTCTCCCTGAAATTTTAACACCTGACCATCGGGCATGCTTCCGCTAATAGTAAGTTTTTTTCCCAGAAGGCGGACCTCATTAAGAGTTACCTCCTTATTATTTACCGTTAAAGTTGCCGTTACCTCCTGAAACTGCTGCTTCGCATTTAACACAAACTGCTTTTGTTTGCCTTTAATGTTCGCATTCCACTTCCATGTGCCTGCTACATTTGCCGGAATAACCCAATAATAGATTGTATGCTCACGGTGGTCTCCACGCACAGTATAGGTGCTATCTTGCCTCCACTCCCCCATACCAAAATCATGGGAGACAATGAGTGTGCCTGGCTTTAGCTCTTTAAAAAGCTTTGGGCGAATTCTGATGTTCATTTCATAACCCATATATAAAGTAACCACTGTTGCTTCATGAATGGGAACAAGAAATAAATCCCGCGCTATAAATTCAACACGGTCAGCTACTCCCTCTTTCATTGCCTTTTGACGGCTTAGTTCCACTAACTTAGTTTGTATCTCAATGCCGACACCCTTTTTAGCGCCAAAAGCACTGACAGCTGCAATGGGTATCCTACCGTCCCCACTGCCAATGTCATACACAACATCATCCTTATCCACACCTGCAATCTTGAGCATCTCCATAACAACAGACATAGGGGTGGGGACAAATGGAACATCTGGCTCCGGTTCTACTGTTAGTGCTAAAGAGGGCCAGACACTAACGCTAACGCTAACAACAAACAGGCTAATTAATAACTGCTTTGCCAATCTTTTGATTTTCACTGTCAATAACCTCCTATTTATTTTTTATTTCACCTTTGTGATTGGTGGCAAATATAAGCACAGGAATGCCTGCAAGTAAAACGGCTATGCCAACAAAAACACCTATGCTCCATCCTGCCAGCTCAAGAGATAAGGCATACCCTATAGCAGAATAGAGCATATAAAGACAGGTAGCGCAAAAAATCAGCGGTGTAATGGGGTAAAAGGGAACGCGGAAGAGACGTGGTGTTTTTGGTTCAAGACTGCGAAGCCTAAATAGGGAAAGCCCAACAAACAGGAAGAACAACCAGAAAACAGGCGTTGTATAAGCAACCATAGTTTTAAACCCATCTTTTGACAACAAGCTACCCAGGGCTACCAGCGCTAAAGCAATAACGCCCTGAATAAGCAGGGCATTCACAGGGGTGTTATTTTGTTTATGCCAGTAACCGAGAGGTCTAAACAGTGCAAAATCACGGCCGAGGGCGTAATTAGTTCTTGCGCCTGTGAAGATTGTGCCGTTAATAGAACTCATGGCTGCAATCATAACAAGCAGGCTGATAAATATAGCAGCTGTTTCACCGAAGGCAAAACGGAGCAGGTCAGCAGCTACAACCGTTGAGCCTGCCATTGCTGTCAAGCCCATTCCTCTCAAGTAAGCTAATCCTACCAATAGATAAATTACAGTTATAATGCCTATACCATATACCAGTGCTTTTACCATATTACGACGGTCTTTGACTTCTGCTGAGACATAAGCTGCCTCATTCCATCCACCATAAGTTAGTAGGACAAAAATCATAGCTAAACCAAAGGCAAGCTGCGGCTCTTTAAACAAATGCTGTTGTACATCAGCAGGGCTTGCAGGAAATAAAAATCCTACAGCAACAACCATGAGCAGCCCTGTAACTATAATTGCTGTCAGAAGATTTTGCGTCCCTTTGCCCTGTCTGACGCCCATAACATTGACTGCTGTGAGGAGTATGATAATCCCAGCTGCATATAATGAAGGCGAGTGGCCACCAAGGTTAAAAATTTGGGTTGCATAATCACCGAATGCAAAAGCTAACATGGCGATGGCGCCTGTCTGAATAACTGCCATGCGCGACCATGCAAAAAGAAAGGCAATATTGCGTCCAAATGCCCTGTGAAGATAATGATAATCACCACCTGAATGGGGATAAGTTGTTGTCAGTTCAGCATAGCATAAGGCTCCTATTAGTGAAAGAGCCCCGCCTAAAATCCATGCGAGCATAAAGAGTGTTTCACTGCCGGTATTGGCAGCGACCAGAGAAGGTGCTTTGAAAATGAAGACACCTACTACGATACCAACAATGATTGAGACTACATCTCTTACTGTAAGCGTAGGCTTTGGTTCTGTCATTTTAACCTCAGGTTTTTTAAGATTTATGACATTTAAAATACACTAATGTTTCCAAGAATTGCAAGTGCGGATACCAATTGCTTTATATCAAGCCAAAATAAAAACCCAAATCCCGATTTAGAAAGTCTAAAACTGCAGCCTCTCCCTTGAACTGTCTGCGTGTGCAGACA
>DBNT01000039.1 GCA_002299835.1 Nitrospiraceae bacterium UBA665
TTCACCATTCCAGCTTTCGCTGGAATGACAGATACTAGGCATAAAGACATACTTTTGCAAGAGCCTCCTAATTTCGAAATTCGAATTTAGTGCTTACTTTTCTATATCCCTTCTATTTTTTTAACCCTCTCCTGCATCTCTCCTGATATGAGACTGTCAGCCACATCATGCGCAATGGCATGTACGATAAACTCTTTTTCATTCACTTCAATGGTCACAGTCCCTGGAGTAAGGGTAATTGAATTTGCAAGGATAACCATTCCCATCTCGGTTTTGAATTCATTTTTAAAACTTACTATGCCCGGAGATATGGGCATTTTTGGATGCAATGTGCGATATACAAGGTCTATGTTAGACAACACTACCTGCCATAACAGCCATGGCAGATATTTTATAAATCTTAAAATCCTGATAAAACCCATTCTTATATCTGTCTTGCCTATTAGCAGGTCATGCGACATATATGCAACAAGAAGGCTTGCAACTGCACCTGACACCAGAAAAAAAAGAGTTGTCTTTCCTGACAGTAAAAGCCAGAATATAAACATTATGACGGCAGTTAATATAAAACTCATACTTATCCTGTGTGATTAAAAATTTTTTTAACCCGGTTTACTTGTCCCCGAGATTCGTAGTCGGGGATTGGTTCATTTAACGCTGTCTCTGGCGCTTCCTTTAGCTATCTAATTCCCAATAAAGGCAGTTCTGGAAAAACTGTCAAAGGCCAGTAAATCGCTGCGCCCAATGTTACTACGATGAGACAGACAATCGCCCATGGAACTGCAACTTTAATAAATTCAAGCTGGCTAAAATACCCTGTGCTATATGCAATAATTGTCGGAGGACATCCTATAACAAGCATTATGAATGATGTTGCTATAGGAGCTGAAAGGGCTATTGCAGCTTCAGGAATGCCCATTGCCTGCGCCATTGGAATGGTTATGGGCAAAATAAGGGCTGTTGCCGCTGAATTGGACATGAAGCTCGACATAAAAGCACCCATAAATCCGGCACCTGCAAATACTACTACCCAGCTTTGCCCCTCAAGCATTGGAATCACCTGACCCGCAAGCCATTTGCCAGCGCCTGTGTCAAGCATAGCAACACCCATTGAAACACCCGCGCCAAACACAACCCATGCCTCCCATGGAAATTTCTTTATAACCTCATTAAAGCTGACAAGCCTAAATCCAAATATCAATGCCAACACACCTGCAGCAACAACACTGAGATGAATCTCTGTTATATCCGTGAGGCTCCAAAGAATAAAGGCTAATGAGAAAAATCCTATAACGGCTTTTTCCTGTCCGCTCATTGGAGGAAGTTTTTCGGTAGTGAGAGATGACGGAAGTTCCTTGACTTTGGGAGGATATATAAGATAGACGACAGCCCATGTTGCTAAACCCGTAAGGATGGCAAGAGGAAAGTTACTCAAGGCAAACTCCACAAATCCCATTTCATATCCAGTAATCCTCTGCAAGGTTTCTACCATAACAGGGTTTCTTCCTCCACCCAATAATGTTCCAAATCCTCCTGCTGATGCGGAAAGGGGAATGAGCAAGATAAAGAATTTACTAAGATTATTACTTTTTTGAGGCGTAATCCCCATAGCCGCAAAAACAGGCAGAAAACTGAAAAGAAGAATAATAGTTATTGTAGCATCATGAAATATTGCGGAAAGCATTGCGGATGACATTGCTACCATAAGACTCAATTTTTTAACATTTGTTCCTGCTATCTTTATTATCAGGTGAAGAAGCCTCTTTGCAACGCCAGCCTCATTTAATATAACGCCAAACATCATAATCATAAGCACAAACATAACTGCAGGACTTGCAAAGGGCTCCCAAGCCTTCGCAGGTGGCTGAATCTCAAAAAGTATTAAACCGCCTCCTGCAACAAGGGCAGTTACCCCGATGGGCAATGACTCGGTAACCCATAAAAGAATCACTGTTACCAAAAGCGCTAAAAATTTGTGTCCTTGCGCAGATAGACCCTCTGGTGTCGGCAAAAATGCAATTGTAAGACCTGCTGCGAGGGAAATTAAAACACCTATACTAATTGATTTTGTTGATTTTTCAGGAACTTCAGGGTGCTCCTCAATTTCTGGAGCTACCTTAATCTCTGGCGGCAGTTCAGGCAAGCCCCCCTTTTTCTCAATATCCTTTGATTTATCCGCCATGTCTCCTCCTATTTCTTATGTTTAATTTTATTATTATTCCAAGACTATATTTGAAATCTCATCAAAAGCCTCAAGCATCCTGACCACGCCTACGAGCTTTTTATTGTCTAAAACAGGTAAAACCGCCAGATTATGATGAACCATCAAAAATGCTGCTCTTAAAACAGTATCATCAGGCGATACGAATGTCTTTGCAGGAATCATGATCTTGCTCACAGGTTTTTCAGCCAATTTTTTAGATTCTTCTTTAAACATGCTTGCCTCAAAAATCGCCATTGCATTTTCGTCAATGTATGAAATAGTAGCGTCTTTAATGCTTACAGGCTTTAATCTTGACTCTAATCCTTTGATAATATCCCTCGGCGTAAATGTGCCCATAAAATTATACTTTTCATCAAAGACCATTACAACCTGAGGAAAAATGCATTTGTCTGCTTCAATAAACGATTTTTTAATTATCCCCATTGCCTGCTTGATTGTAAACCAGTGGGGAATGTGAGGAAATTCAAAAACATCTACCATCACATCTCTTATCTTCTTGCTTTCTTGCATAAATCCTCCTCTTTTTTAGGTGTTAGATGTTAAGCATCAAGCGATAGAAAACAATTCCCGAAACCAGACGCATGACACTCGGCACTTTACACTTTTCTTTCAAATTCTACAAAAAACCTAAATCTTTCAGGATGATTGATAGAGCGTGAAAACATTATAGGCGTCTTTCCTGAATAAAAATGCTGCGACAGAAGCAAAGCTATAGAATTCTCTGGTAAACCGAGAAGATTGCTCTCTTCGCCTTTTAAATAGACTATTTCTATATAGTCCTGAACTTTTGTAATAGTAATGCCATATTTTTTTTCAAATAGCTTAATAAGTGAATTTTTGGCAACATCATCTTCCAAAAGCAAAGGACATACATGATATGGAATATAAGACTCCTGAAGTAAAACAGGCTCTCCGCCAACTGTCCTTATCCTTTTAATATAAATTATACGGCTGTCATCATGTATTATATTGAGCTTTATATCAAGGTCATCAATAGGCATTATTATGGTCTGCGCAAGCACCTCTGTAGAAAAACTTACTTTGGCTTCAATCATGAGTTCTTCAAAGCTGGTTATCATAGTTAGAATTTCGGGTATTACACGCTTACACACAAATGTGCCTTTCCCCTGCTGACGCTTGAGATAGCCCTGTCTTACGAGTTCAGAAACAGCAAGCCTGACAGTAGCCTTGCTTACTTCATAAATCTTGCATAAATCTTCTTCTATTGGTATCTGAAAACCAATAGTCCATTCGCCGTCTTCTATCTTCTTTTTAAGAATATCAAAGAGCTGAATGTAGAGTTTTTGAGGCTTGTCTCTGTCTACTTTTTCGTTTGCAATAATCATAAAGTTATAAAGATATTCATTATAATATGAGGCTCTTGCAAAAGTC
>DBNT01000077.1:0-125 GCA_002299835.1 Nitrospiraceae bacterium UBA665
CTCCCGTCAAGGGAGGGGAGACAAAAAGAAATGCTCCCGTCAAGGAGGGGACCATTTAGTTCCCTCTCCCCTTGCGGGAGAGGGTTAGGGTGAGGGGTAAAAAGGGAGGGGAAAGTTACCCACTT
>DBNT01000077.1:448-16516 GCA_002299835.1 Nitrospiraceae bacterium UBA665
AGGGAGGGGAAAGTTACCCACTTGAAATGAGAAAGAACCACTTAATTTAATAAACTGGAGGGGTTTCATGGCAAAAAAAATTGTATTGGCATATTCAGGCGGACTAGACACTTCTGTTGCCATAAAATGGTTGATAGAAACCTATAATGCAGAAGTTATAGCCTTTTGTGCTGATATTGGACAGAACGAGGATTTAAACACGGTGAATGAAAAAGCTCTAAAAACAGGCGCCTCTAAAGTATATATAGAGGATTTAAGAGAGGAGTTTATAAAAGACTATATATTTCCGATGTTAAGGGCAAATGCAATCTATGAAGGCGCCTATATGCTCGGCACATCCATAGCAAGACCTTTAATAGCAAAAAAACAGGTTGATATAGCAATAAAAGAAAATGCAGATGCAGTTGCCCACGGAGCCACTGGAAAAGGTAATGACCAGGTAAGATTTGAACTAACATATTATGCATTAAAGCCAGATATAAAAGTAATATCCCCGTGGCGGCAATGGTTGTTTGATTCAAGGCAGTCACTAATAGACTATGCATGCAAACACAAAATACCTGTAACTGCCACTAAAGAAAAGCCCTACAGTACGGACAGAAATATCTTTCATATAAGTTATGAAGGCGGAATACTGGAAGACCCATGGAGAGAGCCGCCTGATGATATGTACACTATGATGATTTCTCCTGAAAAAGCCCCTGATGCACCCATATACATTGAGATTAATTATGAAAACGGCAATCCTGTAGGCATAAATGGCAAACCTCTCGGGCCTGTTGAACTTTTTAAACAGCTTAACAAAATTGCTGGGAGTAACGGCATAGGCAGGGCAGACATTGTAGAAAACAGATATGTTGGAATGAAGTCAAGAGGCGTTTATGAAACACCAGCGGGAACAGTGCTGCATATAGCTCACAGGGCTGTTGAATCAATTACTCTTGACAGAGAAGCGCTCCATTTGAGGGATTCTATAGTCCCGAAATATTCTGAACTTATATATTATGGATACTGGTTTTCTCCCGAAAGAGAGATGTTACAGTCCTTGATAGATACTATTCAAAAAAATGTTACCGGCACCGTAAGGCTGAAACTCTTTAAAGGAAATTGTCTTGTTGTAGGACGGAAGTCTCCGCTAACCCTTTATCATCCTGAGCTTGCGACTTTTGAGGCTGAAACAATATACAACCAGAAGGATGCAGAGGGATTCATCAAGCTTAATGCACTGCGATTAAAATTAAGAAAGCTATTACAACAGAGTAAAAGCGACAGCAATGAAAGATGATTTAAAATACTGGCTTGCCCTATCGCTTGTAAAAGACATAGGGCCGGTAACAATTAAAAAACTACTCTCAGTATTCCGCTCACCCAGAAAAATACTCGATGCCAGCCTCGATGAGCTTGCAGATATTGATGATGTAAGCGAATCAAGGGTAAAGAAGATTTACGAGTTTGACGAATGGGACATGGTAGAAAAAGAAATCGAGGCAATAAACCATTATGCTGTCAGTCAGGGCATCAAAGTAATAACATATGGTGACAGCGAGTATCCGGAAAATCTCAGACAGATTGATGACCCACCGGTACTGCTTTATGCAAAAGGCAATGTTATAAAAGAAGACAAATATGCCGTAGCCATAGTCGGCTCCAGAGATATGTCAGAATATGGCAAAAGGGTAGCGACTGCTATAACTTCGGAACTCGCTTCATGCGGTCTTACCATTATAAGCGGCATGGCAAGAGGAATAGATTCCGCCGCCCATACAGAAGCCTTAAAGGCAGGCGGAAGAAGCATTGCTGTGCTTGGATGCGGTATTGATAATCCTTATCCTTCAGAAAATATAAAACTTTTCAATTCACTGTCAGAAAGAGGATGCGTTATCAGCGAATTTTCATTTGGCACACCGCCTAACAAAGAAAATTTTCCGAAAAGAAATAGGTTGATAAGCGGCCTGTCCCTCGGCGTTGTTGTCGTAGAAGCTACCAAAAATAGCGGCTCGCTCATAACAGCAAACTGCGCCCTCAATCAGGGCAGGGAAGTCTTTGCTGTTCCCGGTAGCATAACTTTTAGAAACTCAGAGGGCACAAATTCTCTGATAAAAAAAGGGGCGAAACTTATCCAAAATACAAACGACATACTTGAAGAGTTATCTTCACAGTTGAAAAGTTTTATAAGTTTCTCTAAAAATAAAAGTGGGGATATTTTTTCAAAAAAATCAGGAGGACTTGAAATAACCAATGAAGAAAAGGCAATATGTTATGTTTTGGGCAGCGAGCCGAAACATATAGACCTCATTATAAGAGAGACTAAAATGCCGCCTGCAAGGCTCCTCGGCATTCTGCTTGACCTCGAAATTAAAGGTATCGTAAAGCAGGCCGGGGGACAAAAATTTTATTTAAATTATTAATTCAGAGGAGAAAGATTTGGCAAAAAGACTTATTGATATTTTAAGAACCCTTGCAAGAGAGCTAATAGAAGAAGGATACGACACTCATGATGCGTTGAAAAATATAAGTGTTTTTGATATAGACTTTATAACAATAAAAGAAGAATTGATGACTCTTGAATTGCTGAAATACATAGATGATGCGGAAATTGACACAATTAAGGCGCTTCTGTCATATATCCTTATACACGAAACAGAGATAGATATAGAAGATGTGTATGCCTTTATCTTCGGCAGGGGCCGCCATATAACATGGAACTGATAAAAGCAGTATCAAAGTATCAAAGTGTCAGAGTGTCAAAGTGTCAGAGTGTCAAAGTGTCAGAGTGTCAGAGATTTTGATGCTTTGATACTTTTCATTGGAGGAGACAGTTGAAAT
Source organism: Nitrospiraceae bacterium UBA665 (assembly GCA_002299835.1). Classification (GTDB taxonomy): domain Bacteria; phylum Nitrospirota; class Thermodesulfovibrionia; order Thermodesulfovibrionales; family Dissulfurispiraceae; genus UBA665. The sequence continues at coordinate 3,275 of DBNT01000077.1, forward strand.
CTCTTGTTATAGTTGAATCACCGGCAAAGGCTAAAACAATTAATAAAATACTTGGAAAAGATTTCGGTGTGAAGGCATCAATAGGCCATGTGAAGGACCTCCCGAAGAAAAAGATCGGGGTGGATGTTGACAATGATTTCAAGCCCCATTATGAAATCATCCCCGGCAAGGAAAAAATAATAAAAGAACTTAAGAGCGAGGCCAAAAAGGCTGATAAAATATATATAGCTACAGACCCTGATAGGGAAGGAGAAGCTATTGCATATCACATAAAAGAAGAAGTAAAAGTACCAAAAAATGGAAAAAAAATATACCGTGTAATATTTCATGAAATAACCGAAAGGGCAGTAAAGGAGGCAATACAAAATCCCGGAGATATAGATACAAACAAGGTAGAGGCACAGCAAGCCCGAAGGATTTTAGACAGGCTTGTGGGCTATAACTTGAGCCCATTTCTCTGGAAAAAGGTCAGAAGAGGATTAAGTGCGGGCAGGGTGCAGTCTGTTGCGGTAAGGCTAATTGTTGACAGGGAACGGGAGATAGAAGTCTTTCAAAAAGAGGAATACTGGACAATACAAGCTGTGCTACAGTCAGCAAATGCCTCTGACAAAACGACACCTCCGCAGAGTTTTTTAGCAAAGCTTTACAAATACAATAACTCTCTCGTAATAGACCGTGACGCTTTAGATGGAAAAAAATTTCTTATCACAAACGTCGAAACCGCACAGAAAGTTATAGACGATATTATTGTCAAAGATTTTTATCTTGCAGTTATAGAAAAAAAACAAAGGAAAAGATCGCCGTCTCCGCCGTTTATAACAAGCACACTTCAGCAAGAAGCAGCGAGAAAACTGAGATTTCCCGCAAAAAAAACAATGATGACGGCCCAGCAGCTTTATGAGGGCATAGAATTGGGCGAGGAAGGCTCTGTGGGTTTGATTACATATATGAGAACGGACTCTTTCCGCATAGCTCCTGAGGCCCAAAAATGGGCACGAGATTTAATTATACTGAAATACGGCAAAGATTATGCCCCTGAAAAGCCGCCTCATTATAAAAGCAAAGGCAGCGCACAGGAAGCCCACGAGGCTATAAGGCCCACATATCCTGACAAATCACCCGAAATGGTGAAACCTTACCTGTCAAAAGACCATTACAACCTGTATTCGCTAATATGGAACAGGTTCATCTCAAGCCAGATGAGCCCGGCACAGCTTGAGCAGACAACATTTATTATAGGATTAAAAAATTCCGGAGTTAAAGTAAAAGACACGGAATTCAGGGCGTCAGGAACTGTTATAAGATTTCCGGGTTTTATGGCATTATATACCGAAAGCAAAGACGAAATAGAGGAAGAAGAAGGCGATCTGCTGCCGGCGATTAAAGAAAACGATCGTCTTACGCAAACAGAAATAAAGCCTCTACAGCATTTCACCCAGCCGCCGCCGCGATATGCAGAAGCAACCCTTGTAAAGGCTCTTGAAGAACAAGGAATAGGCAGACCCAGCACATACGCTGCAATACTGTCAACAATACAAGAGAGAAAATATGTTGAAAAAAACAGCGACAGGAGGTTTGCTCCAACAGAACTTGGTAAAATTGTAAATGACCTGTTAGTAGAAAAATTTCCGGAACTTATAGATATAGGCTTTACAGCAAAAATGGAAAACGAACTTGACGAAATAGAAAATGCAAAATTGAAATGGATCAAGGTCGTAAAAGATTTCTATAAACCCTTCAGTAGAGACCTGCAAAAGGCATCGGAAGATAAAGAAAAAATAAAACCAGAGGATATTCCTACAGAAGAAATTTGCGAGAAATGCAGTGCTCCTATGGTAATAAAATGGGGCAGGCACGGTCGTTTTTTAGCCTGCAGCGCTTACCCGAAATGCAAAAATACAAGGCCGTTAGAAGGCAGCAGCGGCAAACAAATCGCAGAGCAAACCGTGACAGACAAGATATGCGAAAAGTGCAGCGCTCCTATGGTGATAAAAAGCGGAAGGTTCGGAAAATTCCTTGCCTGTTCAAAATATCCTGAATGTAAAAACACAAAACCTCTTTCAACAGGGGTTAAATGCCCTCTTGACGGCGGTGATATTGTTGAGAGAAAATCAAAAAAAGGCAAATCCTTCTGGAGCTGCAGCAACTATCCGAAATGCAAATTTGCTATGTGGTATAAGCCTGTGCCAAAGCAATGTCCGAAATGCAATTCATCATTCCTTATTGAAAAGTGGAACAAAGACAAAGAGGTATTTCATGTCTGTCTTAATAAAGGCTGTAACTACAAGGAAGGGGCAAAAAAAGAAGGAACAGCAAGCGAAGCATAATTTATGAAGCAACCCTTTCTCATAGGCATCGGAGGCGCTCACAGCGGCTCAGGCAAAACAACCATAGCAGTTGCAATCTTGAAAGCAGTAACAAGTAACGAGAAGTCTGTTAGTAGCCAGTGTCAAAGTGTCAAAGTGTCAAAGTGTCAAAGTGTCAAATACTCTGACACTCTGACGCTCGGTAACTCGGACACTTCAAAAGACTCGTTACTCGCTACTCGTTACTCGTTACTAAATAAAAGGTGGGGTGCTATAAAATACACAAAGACAGCTTTTTATTCATCCATCATAGACAACAAAAGTATCCTCTGCCAGGAAGACAAAGACACCAAAAAACTCCTTGGCGCAGGGGCAGAAGAAGTTTTATGGGTTCAATCGCCTGCAAATGAGATCAATGAAGTCTTGCCAATGGCCATTGACAGGCTCTCCCATTTTGACGGCATAATCATTGAGGGCAATAGCGCAATTGAGTTTTTAAAGCCGGATATTGTAATATTTTTATTAGGATTCCGAACAAAGAGAATAAAACCGTCTGCACAGGCAGTATTTGAACATGCAGACATTATTGTGTGCGATGACTTGCCTGTAGCAGCCGAACTGCTAAAGAACAAGAAGTTACAGCCGCAAATTTTTTCTTTGTCATCATTAAATATTAAGGAGTTAATAATCTCCATGGAAGCTGTAATTCAAAAAAAAGAAATAGCACGGACTTTGAAAGATAGTGCGTCGCTCAATGTAATATCATGCAGCCTCGCCAGAAAGATTGCGGAAGACCTTGGCGCCGCCTACAGCGATGTCGGCAAAGCTGCTGATGATTTTGAAATAAAGATAAGAAACTGTGAGCTTGATTGTTTCTGATGGATGCAATATTTTTTAAACTGGCATTTATCTTTTACTTTGCTGCAACAATTATAAGCATTTTTGAGATATTCAAAGACAGCAAGGAATCATCAAAAATCACGCCCATATTAGCAGGGGCAGGATTTGTTATCCACTTCATCCAGATTATCTACAGGTATTTTGAGATAGGATATATCCCCGTAACAGGCATGCACCATGCATCATCATTGTTTGCATGGTGCATAGTTATCATATTTTTCTTTCTTCAATACAGGTATAAAATAGGCATAATGGCTTCATTTATAATGCCTATTGTTTTTATTTTAATGCTTTTGTCACTCGCCTTTCCGAGGCAAATACAGCCACTTACTCCAGAACTCCAAAGTTATTGGCTTCCAATACATACATTGTTAGCATTCCTTAGTTATGCTGCCTTTGCAGTAACATGCGGAGTCGGCATTATGTATCTCATACAAGAGCATTATCTTAAATCAAAACACTTGGGCAGGTTTTTCCAGAAAATGCCGAATCTGCAGGTTATGGATGAAATAAACTATAAACTAATAACATTTGGGTTTCCGCTTCATACACTGGCTATAATTACTGGTGCGCTATGGGCTGAAAGCGCATGGGGGGCATACTGGAGATGGGATCCAAAAGAAGTATGGTCATTAATAACATGGTTTATTTATGCACTTATACTTCATGCAAGACTCACAGTAGGTTGGAGAGGAAAAAAAGCTGCGATTTTATCAATTATCGGTTTTTTAGCTGTGCTTTTTACATTTTTTGGAGTAAATTTGCTTTTAAAGACCATACATTCATTTTAAAAAAATGAAAATTCTTATATTAGGATTAAACCACAAAACCGCCAATGTTGAGATTAGAGAAAGGCTTGCCTTTAGCGGGCAGAAGCTAAAAGACGGACTTCTATGTTTAAGAGAAATTTTAGAAATAAAAGAAATTGCCCTGCTTTCCACATGTAACAGGGTAGAAATATTCACATGTGTCAACAGCGCTGATACAGCAGTAGAAAATATAAAAAAATTCCTGTCAGGTTTTCATAACATAAGCAGAGACGATTTCGAAAAATCCCTTTACCTCTATACTGATTCTGACGCTGTAAAGCATATCTTAAGGGTTGCATCCAGCCTTGATTCAATGGTAGTAGGAGAGCCGCAGATACTAGGACAGATCAAAGACACCTTTGACTTCGCTCTGAGCGAAAAGACAACAGGGATTATCCTTAACAAGCTTTTTAAAAAAGCCATTTCCACTGCAAAAAAGGTCAGGACAGAAACAAGGATAGCGGAAAATGCTGTGTCAATAAGCTTTGCTGCAGTAGAGCTTGCCAAAAAAATATTCACCGACCTTTCTGGAAAATCATTCATGCTCTTAGGCGCCGGTGAAATGGCAGAGCTTGCAGGGCGCCATCTTGTCAGCAACGGCGTGACTGATGTGAAGGTGGCAAACAGGACATACGAGCGCGGATGTGAACTGGCAAAAGAATTTAACGGCAAACCGATTAAATTTGATGATTTTATACAGGAAATGATCCATACAGATATAGTTATCTGTTCTACAGGCTCATCAACATATGTCCTTTTAAAGGAGCAGGTGCAGAAAATAATGAAGGAAAGAAAGCAAAAGCCAGTCTTTATAATTGATATTTCTGTGCCAAGAAATATTGACCCAGAGATAAATAAAATAGATAATGTCTATCTCTACGATGTGGATGACCTTCAAGATGTAGTGGACACTAATATGTTTGAAAGAAAAAAAGAGGCTTGCAAAGCCGAACAGATTGTAGCCGAAGAGGTCGATAAATTTATGAAATGGATGCTCACGCTGGATTCAGTGCCCACTATAGTAGCATTAAGGCAAAAGGCAGAAGAAATTAAAAATGAAGAATTGGAAAAATTCAAAATCAAATTCCCTGAAACTGATGAAACAAAAATAAAGGCAGTAGAATATCTGGCAACAGCAATAATCAACAAGCTCATACATCCGCCAACAGCAGCAATCAAAGAGAATGATGAAAATAAAGAAGAACTTATAGCGGTAATTAAAAAACTGTATGGGCTAAATGGAGATGAAAATGAAGAATAAAATCATCATCGGCACGAGGGGCAGCAAGTTAGCCCTGTGGCAGGCTGAGTGGATAAAGTCAGAGCTGCAAAAATTAAATCCAGATTTAGAGATAGAACTTAGCAAAATAAAAACAACTGGTGACAAAATCCTCGATGTTCCCCTTGCAAAGGTGGGCGGGAAAGGGCTTTTTGTAAAGGAGATAGAAGAAGCACTATCAAAAGGTGAGGCAGATATAGCTGTTCACAGCATGAAAGATGTGCCTACAGATTTTCCGGATGGGCTTCATCTTGCCGCCATTACAAAAAGGGAAGATCCGAGGGATGCGTTCCTATCGCAAATTTCAAATTTCAAATTTCAAATTTCAAATTTCAAAGACCTGCCGAAAGGCGCAACTATTGGCACAAGCAGTCTCAGGCGCTCATGTCAGTTGCTCAGCATAAGGCCGGATTTAAAGATAAAGCAATTAAGGGGCAATCTTGATACGAGATTGAGAAAACTGGATGAAGGTCAGTTCAATGCAATAATCCTTGCTGCTGCTGGTGTTAAAAGACTCGGGTGGTCGGAAAGAATTACAGAAATACTTCCCCCTGAAATAAGCCTTCCTGCTATAGGACAGGGAGCTGTAGGCATTGAATGCAGAATTAATGATAAATTTATAAATAATTTAATTATACCGTTGAGCCATCCTGAAACTGACATATGCGTAAGAGCAGAGAGGGCTTTTTTAAAGAAACTTAAAGGCGGATGTCAGGTGCCAATCGCAGCATATGCGAGAATATTACCCCCCCATCCCCCCCTTACTAAGGGTGGGCAAGAGGGGGGTGTCCTTGTAATGGATGGGCTTGTAGGAAGCGTTTCAGGAGACAGGATTATAAAAGGCCGGATAGAAGGCACGCCGAATGATGCAGAAAACCTCGGAATCAGGCTGGCAAAAGATTTGCTTTCAAAAGGCGCAAAAGAGATACTCGATGAGGTCTATGGCAGATAATGAAAAAGGGCAAAGTTTATCTTATAGGCGCGGGCCCCGGTGATATAGGGCTTTTGACCGTTAAGGGCATGAAATGTCTCCAAAAAGCAGAAGTCGTAGTTTATGATTTTCACCTCAATGCCCAGATATTGAATTACATCAACCATGATGCAGAATTCATATACGCAGGCAAGCGCGGTGGACATCACGCAATGACACAGGATGAGATAAATCAGGCGCTTGCAGATAGGGCAAAGGAAGGCAAAATCGTATGCAGATTAAAGGGCGGTGATCCCTTTGTTTTCGGCAGGGGCGGAGAAGAAGCAGAAGTACTCGTAAAAGAAGGAATAGAGTTTGAGCTAATACCCGGCGTAAGCTCATCCATTGCTGCGCCTGCATATGCAGGCATTCCATTAACTCACAGAAAATATTCTTCATCCTTTGCAGTTATTACAGGAAATGAAGACATAACAAAACCGGAAAGTTCCATAGACTGGTCTAATTTTGCAAATGGTTTTGATACACTCGTTTTTTTAATGGGTGTTAAGAATATAGATGCCATAACTTCAAAACTTATAGAACATGGCAAGTCTCCTGATGCTCCTGCAGCAGTGGTAAGATGGGGAACAAGACCTGATCAGAAAACAGTGGTCAGCACCTTGAAAGACATAGCAGGGCTTGTCACTGAAGAAAACATACGGCCCCCTGCTGTAATGGTAATTGGAGATGTGGTCAAATTAAGAGATACATTAAAATGGTATGAAAAAAAGCCGCTATTTGGTCACAGAATTTTAATCACAAGGCAATATACTAATGATTATGAGCCCCTTGAAGATTTAGGGGCCGAAATATTCGAATTTCCAACCATAGAAATAGCGCCGCCTGAAAGTTACAGAGAATTGGACGAATCAATAGATAAGATAGAAACTTACAACTGGATTATATTCACAAGCGCAAATGGATTTAAATATTTTATGCAAAGACTTATTGACAAAAACAGGGACATCAGGGATTTAAAAGGAATTAAAATTTCTGCTGTTGGTTCAACAACAGCAGAAAAGATACAGGAATACGGTTTAAAAGTTGACATGGTTCCGGAAGAATTCAACGCAGAGGGATTGATAAAAGTCTTCACCCAACAGTCAACAGTCAACAGTCTGAAAGGAATAAAAATTTTACTGCCTCGCGCTGAAGTGGCAAGGGAAGTATTTCCTGAAAAGGCAAGAGAGCTTGGCGGAGAAATAGATACACCTGCTGCATATCGTGCAATAAAGCCTGAGAAGCACGGGAAAAGGCTGAAGAGATTTTTAAAAGAAGGAAGAATTTCTGTGGCGACATTTACAAGTGCAGCCACTTTTAACAATTTCGTGGATATAATGGGCGAGGATGCAACAGAGATTTTAAAAGATGTAACCATAGCCGTCATAGGCCCTGTGACAGCAAAGGCCATAGAAAAGGCAGGATTGACGGTCTCTATTATGCCGAAAGAAGCCACCATAAAGGCAATGGTTGATGAGATAATCCAGTGGGCTGCTGAATAATCAGCATGGGCTTGACAATGTTTTTAAAAATGATATAATTTGTTTATAGAGATATGTAAAAAATCTATGGGAAAATATAAATCCATAGACAAATGACATCATTCTCTGAAGAAAGGAGGTGATAGCAGGATGAAAAAGGCACTATCCAAAAAGGCTCTCGTTAAAGAGGCTGCTTTCTGGGACGGCTTTAAAAAAATTACAAAAGAAAATCCTGGCAAAGTATGCCACAAGTGAAAGAGTTGAAAGAGTTAAGTTGCCGGTCAGGCAGCAGAGAAAAAAGGCAGATATGATAATATTTCTATAAGAGAAAGCCTGTCATATCTGCTGGTTTTTATGGATTTTTTATAAAGGGTAACTTTTAAGGGATAGATTTAATGGCGACAAGTAGTGTATTTGATTTTTTTATTCAGCTTCACATCACGGAAAAATGTAACCTCCGGTGCAAGCATTGTTATCAAACGGGAGACAATCCGGATGAGATGTCACTTTCCGAAATAAAGGCGGTTATTGCAGAGGTTTCAGATATGATAAAAGACTGGTCTGAAGCCTACGATATTGCCTTCATGTCTGGCTTCAACATTACCGGCGGAGAGCCTTTTTTAAGGCAAGACCTGATGCAGATACTCCAGGAACTGCAGAACAGGAAATTTGATATATATATTCTCTCAAACGGGATTCTCATAAGCAGTGAGAGGGCGCGTCTGCTCGCCGACATTGGGATAAAAGGTGTTCAAATAAGCATTGAGGGGCCTGAAAATATCCATGATGCGATAAGAGGAAAAGGAAGTTTTAGTTCATCTCGTAAAGGTATTGGGAATCTGCTTGACAAAGGGATAGAGGTAACATTAAATGTTACTCTATCGGATATAAATGCCGGGCATTTTATCGATGTGATAGAATTGGCTCTATCCATCGGTGTGCATCGACTCGGTTTTTCGAGGCTGGTTCCATCCGGAAAAGGAGCGGATTTGATAGATAGCATGTTAAAAGCAGATAGTGTAAAAAAAATTTACAGGGAAATATTTTCTGTAAATGTAAACGGTCTGAAAATAGTTACAGGTGACCCTATTGCATCCCAGATGAGATTGCATGCCGTAGAAAATGCGGATGCCTCAATAAATTCAATTCCAGCAGGAGGATGCGCTGCCGGGGTTTCAGGATTGACTATTCTTCCAGATGGAACAATTACGCCATGCAGGAGATTGCCAATTTCGATAGGAAATGCAAGGACAGACTCATTAAGAGAGGTCTGGGCAACATCGTCTGTTTTGAATATATTAAGAGATAAATCAGCGTATAAAGGTAAGTGCAAAAAATGCATAAGATGGGTTCAGTGCAGGGGCTGCAGGGCAATTGCCTATGCCTATTCGCAATCAAAGGGTAAGGGCGATTTCCTTGCAGAAGACCCTCAGTGCTTTATATAGGGAAATTTATTACCCACCAAAATAATCCATCTGCATTCTATTTGATTTTCTGTTCACTGCTTTCTGGCTTGGCAAAAGAGGGCTTTAATGTTATATTTTAAAGTAGAAGATATGATTAAAGCGGTGCTTTTTGATTTCGGCGACGTGCTTGCAGAAGAGGGCTTCAGGGATATTACCGGCTTTTCGGAAGAAATGAGCCGTTTCATAAAACTATAAGGAGGCTTGTTATGGCACGCGTAAATTGCAGGATGCTTGATACAGGAGACGTTTTTCCGCTATTAAAATTCGATCTTGTCAATAATGAATCTATCACATTGCCGCAGGATTTTGGTAAAGGATGGAATGTGCTTATATTTTATAGGGGGCATTGGTGAATATTTTGCAGACAGCAGTTGCTGGACTTCCAGAGAAACATCAAGGAATTTGAAAAGAGGGATATTCAGGTTATTGCCGCCTCCGCGGACCAATGGGAAAACGCCCTTGACACTGTTGAAAGATATAAGCTTACATTCAGGGTTGGATACGGGCTAAATCCCCAGTCAGTCTCTGCCCTTACAGGTGCTTTTTATAACGAAAAGGAAAATTATATTCATGCTACTGGCTTTATAATAGGCCCGAATTTCAAGATTGAAAATGCTGTTTACAGCAGCAGGTCCATAGGCAGGCTGATGGCCAAGGATTGCCTTGAGTTCATAGGCCATTGATTTAAAATGTTTTTACTGATTGATGCGTGGGATATGACCGGAATTCTATTAGAATAATCTCGGCAAGAATCTGTAGCGCACCTTTTGCTTATAGTTTTTGTAATCATTACCGAACCGGATTAATAATTCCTTTTCCTCCAGAGGAATTATTATAAAGTTTACTATAAGGAAATCCAGCAGCGTAAGTATTCCAACCGCAGTTACGCCGGTTATAAAGAATATCCCTGAAAACATCAATGTATGCGCCAGATATGTGGGGTGTCTGACCAAAGAAAAAGGGCCTTCTGATACAAGCTTGCTTTTTATGCGCGTGGATACTTCCGGCAATCCCATCAGTCCCCGGATGCCGAGGAGTTTTCCTGTCCAAAAATGCAGAAGTGTGCCGACTGTAAGAAGTATTATTCCTGCAAGATCAAGTATAAATGGAAAATCTGCCTTAAACTGCAAAAGGAATGACCTGTTTATGTAAATAAGATAAGCAAGGGGCATCCATGTTATAAGAGGCAGTATATATGTTAAAATCCCGAGCCTTTTGAATATCTTTGAAAGGCCGTGCACAGGTATCCAGAAAAGAGGCACAACAGGCCATAAAATTATTGTTATAAGTGCAAGCAGGTCTATCATTTTTTAATCCTCCTCATCCCGATATTCGGTAACACTTTCATTTTACAAAAAAACATGACTATTGTAAACTACAATAGTCATCATTACTTTTTTGCATTATGGGTTAATCTGTAAACTTTAGATAGCGAAGGTAAAAATGGGAATAAAGTGTATATGGAACAAATTGTTGACCTATATGATTGCATAATCATAGGTGCCGGTCCAGGCGGTCTTCAGGCTGCTATCTATCTTGGCAGATACAATAGGAAAGCGCTTCTTATAGACAGAGGCGGTGGAAGAACCCATCATGCAAAATACATAGAAAACTTCCTCACACAAAAAGAAATTTCAGGTAAACAGATCATAAAACTTGGACTAAAACAGGCTAATGGTTTCAATGTAAAGATTGAAAAAGGACTTGTTACTAAGGTAGTTAAAAAAGAATACTTTGAAGTTGCCACAATAAATAATTTATATCTCTCAAAATTTGTCATAGTCTCATCAGGCGTGTATGACAATCTACCTAATATAGAGAATCTTCATAAATTTCTCGGGATAAGCATTTTTACCTGTATTGATTGCGATGGGTACAGGACGACAAATAAAAAACTCATTGTGATAGGGAATCATATAAAAAGCGTGCATCTTGCAATAGCTATGAAAGAGATGTTTACAAAAGATATAACCCTGCTCCTTTATACTGATAAGGCTCCAGAAGAGTATAAACAAGAGCTTGAAGATGAGCATATTCCTCTCATAATAAGCAAACCAGTTAAGATTATTGGTGATAGTAAGATGGAGGCAATTGAGCTTCATGATGGAAGAAAAATAGAGTGTGAGGTGATAATGCTTCATTTCGGATATAAACTGAATGACTTTTTTTTGTCGGAATTTAATCTAAAGCGGGATCAGAATGGCTTTAAATTTATAGTGAACCAAAATTATGAATCATCTATAAGCGGATTATATATTGTCGGCCCTCTTAATCAAGGGAATGATCAGGTAGTTATTGCAGCGGGTGAGGGAGCTGTTGCTGCTATTGATATTAAAAAACGCCTGCTGGAACATTAGCGCTGCTCAATAGAAAACGGGCAGGATAGCCTGCCCGTTTTTGATACCGTATCAAACTCTCTTCTGAAATTCATGCTCGGGCCAGAAACCCTTTTCAGCCAGTGCATTGATTATACTTTTTCTGGTTACAATGCCTACAAGTTTTTTGCCTTCCACAACAGGAAGTAAGGTAACATTTCTGGCATACATGAGGTCGGCAATATCTTCAATAGCAGTATTTGGCGTTACCGTTACCGGAATGCTGCAAACCCCGTGTTCTGCATGACCGCAGCTCATTATGGATTCGGCGCTGAATTCATGGATTGTCCTTCCCTCTTTTAGTGCATCTAATATGTCATATTCGGAAACAATCCCTATTACCTCATCGTTTTCATTTACAACAGGCAGCCCGGGATAAGGAGACATCAATTTTTTTATGAGTTCTTCTCCTTTTTCTTTTGCATACAGGCTGACCCTGGGATACATTATATCTTTTGCAACCCTGCAAGACATATTGACCTCCTTTTCGATTTTTTGTAATCACATTTTTTAATCATTCGTTCCCTTTCATCCTTGCACCTGTGGATGTTGAAATGGAGGCAAGTTTGAGCTCATTAAGCTTGTTAATCAGCGAGTGATGCTTTGTTTCATCAGCAATAAGATAAGAAAGGATGTATTTGGTAATGAAAAGCTCGCTATTTTTAAATGCTTCGTTCGCCAATGATATGGACTTTGCCTCCATCTCCATATGTCTGTTAAGCATATCCGAAAGCAAAAAGAGTTCATCCGGGCTTATATGCACGGCTTCTTTAGTGATGCTGTCTATTATCATCTGCTGCATCACTTTGTGCTTTTCAGAGTCATGCTTAATCATTTCCATTGTCATCTTCACAAGCGGGTTATTTGTATTACTCATCAGTTCACTGGCACTTTTAATGGTCTCATCCTCAAGCGCCTTCCACTCTTTTATTAGCTCTAAAAACTCTCCGGAATTCTCTGCCGGTTTTTTCATTTTTTCACCTCCTTTTATTTATGAATTAGCCTATCACAAAACTCGCAAACCCTTGATAATCAAGGGTTTGCGGATACCTATGTTTTTTATTTCACCTCCATTTCGCAAACCCGCATCATTACTGTATTTATGAGGCATCATTTTTAAAATCCACCCCCTCTACCCAATTTTTTAGGGGGGGGTGAGGTGAATGTTTAATTTTGTGAAACCCTATTTATGAATAGTACGCATTCTATATATAAAATTGGTTCTTTCTCATTTCAAGTGGGTAAGCCCCCTCCTTTATAAGAGTAGAGTCCTCTCAAAATCCCCTCCTTTATAAGAGTCCTCTCAAAATCCCCTCCTTTATAAGAGTCCTCTCAAAATCCCCTCCTTTATAAGGAGGGGCAGGGGTGGTAATTTGCTTAATTCGCTCTGCTATATTTAACAACACTCCTTCTAATTTCTCATATATATATCTCTATTAGTGAATCTTAAAACCTCAATGCCATAGGCTTTAATCTGCTTCTGCCTTTCCGTATCATATAGTTGTTCATTTCCAGCATAATGAGAATCCCCGTTAAGTTCTATGGCTAATCGCAAAGCTAGGCAGTAAAAATCAACTAGAAAATGCCCGATACTATGCTGCCTTCTGAATTTATAACCTTCCATTTGCTTGCCCTTTAACCTGCTCCATAAAATAA
>DBNT01000064.1 GCA_002299835.1 Nitrospiraceae bacterium UBA665
AGTAGCTCATTCCAGCGAAAGCTGGAATCCAGCAGCCTGCCCTCGAAGTTCTTAATCGGGGGTCGTTGATTTTAAAGGAACTGGATTCCCGATTAAGAACTTCGGGAATGACATTTTTAGACTTTTGCAAGAGCCTCAGTTATAATTAATATATATGCATTGGTCAAGACTTCTAATCGTTATCCTTCTATCAGTAAGCATTGGTGCATTCGGGGGATTTATTTACTGGAGTTTTTCTGATCTTCCTCAGGTAAGATCCCTTGAAATCCATGCCCCTTATGAGTCCTCTTTTGTCTATTCTTCTGACGGCAAGGTTTTAGCAGAATTCTTTATTGAAAGAAGAAACTTTATCCCTCATTACAAAATTCCTGACCGCATTAAAAAGGCAATTATCGCTATAGAAGACCACAGATTCTATTCCCATCCAGGAATGGATGTTATAGGGATTATCAGGGCTTTTTATAGAAACATCATGGCACTAAGCATCGTTGAAGGCGGAAGCACTATCACACAACAACTTGCAAGAATGCTCTTTTTAACACCCGAAAGGAGCCTTTCAAGAAAGATAAAAGAAGCTATTATAGCTACCCAGATAGAAAGGCTGTATACAAAAGATGAAATATTAGGGATGTATCTTAACCAGACATATTTCGGCACACGGGCGCACGGCATAGAGGCTGCCTCGCAAACATATTTTGGTAAATCTATAAATGAACTGTCTTATGCAGAAGCGGCCTTGCTTGCTGGGCTGCCAAGGGCACCTTCTCTGCATTCTCCATTTAGAAATCCTGAAAGGGCTTTATCCAGAAGAAATATCGTTTTAAAAAGAATGCTCGACAATGGTTTCATATCACGGGTGGAATATGAAAAAGCGCTTCTTGAACCGTTGCCGGTTAGTCCTAATCACAGACGGTATGAAGCGCCGTATTTCATAGAACTCCTGAGACAGCAGCTTGAAGCAAAATACGGCGACAAAATTTATACTACCGGCTTAAGAATACATTCAACTATTGACTATAATATGCAGAAAGCTGCTGAAGAGGCTGTGCTGAACAGCATAAGCGCCATAGAAAAACGGGTAAGGCCGGGGGTGCAGGCAGCTCTGATAGCTATTGATCCAAAAACAGGCCACATAAAAGCCATGGTTGGTGGCACAGATTTCTGGGAAACACAGTTTAACAGGGCTACCATGGCGCTCAGGCAGCCTGGCTCGGCATTTAAACCTTTTGTGTTTGCCGCTGCTATTGAAAGCGGGATGTCCGCAGGCGATGAAATACTGGATGAGCCGGTTTTCTTCAGAGGCTCAGGGCCAAATTCTGTCTGGTCTCCTGAAAATTATAACAACGAATACCACGGCTTTGTTTCTTTAAAGACAGCCCATGCCCTGTCGCTTAATACAGCAACTGTCCGTCTCGCACATCATATCGGCATTAGAGACATAATCAACACTGCAAATAAATATGGCATCAAAAGCAAACTACAGCCGTATCTGTCAACAGCCCTCGGGGCATCAAGTGTTACACTGCTTGAAATTACCTCTGCCTATGCAGTTTTTGCCACAGGAAACAGGGTTGAACCAATGACCTACAAAAAAATTTTTAATAGAGACGGTTCACAGATAGAGGAAAAATTTCCATCTACAACAGGTTTACTCATGCAGGAAAATGTTGATAAAATGAAAGAACTCCTAAGAGCAGTAGTTGAAACAGGAACAGGACAGAGGGCTAGGCAGCTAAACAGGCCTGTTTACGGTAAAACAGGCACTACAAACTCTTATACTGACGCATGGTTTATAGGATTTGATGACAGACTTGTAGTTGGTGTCTGGGTAGGCAGGGATAATCACACGCCTATCGGTCACAGGATGACCGGTGCAAGCGCAGCTTTACCTATCTGGGTAGAGTTTATGAAAACTATACAGTGACAATACTGCCAATCTTTCTTATCTTTTTATAACGATCTTCTACAAGCCTTGCAAGATTTTTTGTCTTTAACAATTCCAGCGCTTTCAGGATATATTCTTTTATTGTCTTTGCCATAACCTCTGGCTCTCTATGGGCGCCGCCTAATGGCTCTAAAATTATGTCATCAATAATCTTGAAAGCCTTTAAATCCTCTGCTGTTAACTTAAGGGCATCAGCAGCTTTGGCAAAGTCCTCTGTTCCGAGATCACCGTTTTTTCTCCATAATATAGCCGCACACCCCTCCGGAGAAATTACGGAATATACAGAATGTTGAAGCATATAAAGCCTGTCAGCAACGCTCATAGCAAGAGCGCCGCCGCTTCCGCCTTCTCCTATAACTATGGAAATTATAGGTGTTTTCAGCTTTGACATCTCCATAAGGTTCGCTGCTATAGCCTCGGACTGCCCCCTCTCTTCTGCACCCATGCCGGGATATGCGCCGGGCGTATCGATGAATGCCACCACAGGCTTTCTGAACCTTTCTGCGAGTTTCATCAGCCTGAGGGCTTTACGGTATCCTTCAGGATTGGGCTGCCCGAAGTTTCTGATTATTCTCTCTCTTGTACCCCTTCCCTTCTGATGACCTATAATAACCATTGCAATGCCGTCTATCTTCCCTATGCCCCCAACAACCGCCGGGTCATCAGCAAACCTCCTGTCACCGTGAAGTTCAACAAAATCCTCCACTATCATATTTATATAATCAAGGGTATAAGGCCTTTCGGGATGTCTTGCAAGCAAGGTTTTATGCCATGGGGAAAGTTTTGAAAATATTTCAGACCTCAGGTTCTTCGCCTTTTTTTCAAGGCTCCTTATCTCCGATGCTATATCTATCTCGCTTCCATCGGAGAGTTTTTTCAGCTCTTCTATCTTGTATTCAAGCTCTTCAAGTGGTTTTTCAAAATCAAGGTAATAACCCATGGCATCTCCGTAAAGACAGTAACGAGTGACGAGTAACGAGTTAAAGACTTAAGACTGTCGACTATTAGACTTCTTGTTACTCGTTACTTGTTACTCGTTACTGTCTTTAATGTTACTCCCCCTATCCTTTCTGCCTCTATCCTAAAATTATCAGACGGCTTCAGTTGAGTAGATATTATAACACTGTAATCCTGAAAAAAGAGCTTGAGTGATACACTATTCTGACCATTGGCACGGCCATTGGGCGCTGTCCCCATTAATTTTTTAATGCCCTTGAGTTTTTCTCTTGCTGCTACAGGATCAATGCAGTCAATATCAACCTCATGTTTTATGCTGATTTCAATATTGTTTAAGCTCTGTATCTCCCTTGCCATAACCTTTGCCCCCTTTTCTGACCTGAATACTTGTCCCTTTATAGTAATCATGCTGCCCTTTGTTAAAAGGCCAATGTTCTTCTTATACAATTCATTGAACACTATTATTTCGGTTGTTGCTGTTTCATCCTCTACGGTTAGATACGCAGTGATACCCTTTTCCTTTGCCTTACACCTGATTTCGCTTATATTGCCTGCAACGCACACATCCGCTCTTTCATCCCTGCCTTCTAAGTCTACTATCTGTATGATGTCCATAGCATAGAGCGTCCTTCTGTATCTTTCCATAGGATGTCCGGATATATAAAAGCCGAGCGATTCCTTTTCATAATTCAATAATACCAACTCATCCAACGGCTGCATATTATTGGCATCTAAAATGGTATCACCGAAGAGCCCAGGACCTTCTGCTTTAGGTGGTGAAGTAAGGGTATTCATAGCCTTTGCCCTTGCATAATTCGGCGATGCGTAATGCGTGATGAGTGATGCGTTGGATAACGCATTACTGTCTCTATGCAGAGAATCAAATGCCCCTGCTTTTATAAGGCTCTCGATTACCTTTTTGTTAACCCTCTTGTTGCTTACCCGTGCCAGAAATTTTTCAAAAGAATCAAATGGTCCATTTTCTCTCTCTTTTATGATAATCTCTATTGCTGATGCGCCAACCCCTTTTACTGCTTCAAGCCCAAACCTTACGGATTTGCCGACTATCTTAAATTCCCTTTCGCTCTCATTAATATCCGGCGGCAATATCTTTATTCCCATATTCTTGCATTCATTGATAAGCTTAACCACCTTATCCGTATCACCCATGTCTGCACTAAGGTTGGCGGTCATGAACTCAACAGGGTAATGAGCTTTAAGATATGCTGTCTGATATGCGAGATAGGCGTATGCAGCAGAGTGGGATTTATTGAATCCGTATTCGGCAAAGAATGCCATCAGTTCAAAAAGCCTTTCGGCCTTTTTATCTGATATGCCGTTTGCAAGGGCGCCCTGAATAAATGCTTCTTTCTGTTTTTCCATCTCATCAGGCATTTTCTTGCCCATAGCCCGTCTCAGCAGGTCAGCCTGTCCCATGGAGAAATTGGCGACTGTATTAGCTATTCTCATAACTTGCTCCTGATACAGGATTACTCCATAAGTCTCACTGAGAATATCCTTAAGCTCAGGCAGGTCATATACAACCTTTGTCTCGCCTTTTTTTCTCTTTATAAAGTCATCTATCATACCGCTGCCGATTGGTCCGGGACGGTAAAGGGCAACAAGGGCAATAAGGTCTTCAAACCTGTTAGGCTGCATCTTTATAAGTATATCTCTCATGCCCATGCTTTCAAGCTGAAATATACCTGTGGTCTCTCCGGAACTCAAAAGCCTGTATGTATCTACATCTTCAATCGGGATTTCCTGAAGTCTGATGTCTTTGCCCTGCTGTTTAATGTATTGAACTGTCTTGTTGGTAACGGTAAGGGTCTTCAGTCCCAGAAAGTCAAACTTAAGAATGCCCACGCTCTCTACAGATTTCATGTCAAACTGTGTTGTTATAACTTCTTCAGAAGGGTTCTTATACAGAGGCATAAAATCTGTTAACGGATCAGGAGCTATAACAACTCCTGCTGCATGGGTTGATGCATGCCTTGATAGCCCTTCAAGTCTCTTTGCTATATTAAGAATCTCCTTAACAGTATCATTGCCGTCATAAAGGTTTTTTAATTGGGGTTCAACTTTCAGGGCTTCCTCAATGCTTATGTTGTGACCAGGAATAAGTTTCGCTATTTTGTCAACATCTGCATACGGAATGCCAAGCACCCTTCCAACATCTCTTATTGCTGCTTTGGCAGCCATTGTTCCAAAGGTTATTATTTGAGCAACATGGTCTTTGCCATATTTCCCTGAAACATAATTGATAACATCAGGTCTTCTGTCTTTGCAAAAATCTACATCTATATCAGGCATACTTATCCTTTCGGGATTTAGAAACCTCTCAAAGAGAAGACTATATCTAATAGGGTCTATCTCAGTTATATCAAGACAATAAGCCACAAGGCTTCCTGCTACAGAGCCCCTTCCAGGACCAACTGGTATCTTGTTTTTTCTTGCATAACTTATAAAATCCCAAACTATAAGGAAATAAGAAGAATATCCCATTTTTTTTATTACTTGAAGCTCCAGCTTGAGTCTGTCCAGATAGTTGGATGGCGGATTGCCCCTGAATTTAGCCTTAAGTCCATTAATTGTAAGCTCATAAAGATAAGTGTCGGCAGATACGCCATTGGGAATCTCATATTTAGGAAGCAGGCTTTTTCCTAAAATAAAGTCAAGGTTGCATCTTTCGGCAATTGCGCGTGTATTTAGTATAGCCTCTGGGGTATCAGAGAAGGCATGCTTCATCTCCAGAGGAGATTTGAAATAAAAATCATCTGTTGACATCCTGAGCCTTTTTTCATCCTTAACCATCTTTCCGGTCTGTATGCAAAGTAAAATATCATGAGCCTTTGCATCTTCTTTCCTTAGATAGTGGCAGTCGTTTGTAGCAACCAGAGGCACATTTATTTCCCCTGAAAGTTTTATAAGTTTTTTGTTTACATCCTCCTGCTCGGGCATTCCATTATGCTGTATTTCAAAAAAGAAGTTTCCGGCGCCCAGTATATGCTTATACTTCAAGGCTGCCTCGCGCGCCTTTTCTATTTGGCCAATCTGAAGATAATAAGGCACTTCCCCTTTAAGGCATGCGCTAAGTCCTATGAGCCCGCCGCTGTACTGCTCAAGAATGTCTTTGTCTATCCTCGGCTTGTAATAAAACCCTTCGAGATATGCCTTTGTAAGAAGAGCGGTTAGGTTCTTGTAACCGCTGCTGTCCTTCGCAAGAAGAATAAGGTGGAAAGCAGCCTCATCCGAAAGCCCGCCATCTATATTGGTCTTTGACCTATCAAACCTGCTATTGGGTGCAATATATACCTCGCAGCCTATAATGGGCTTTATGCCTGACTTTACGGCTTTTTTGTAAAAATCTATGGCTCCGAAGATGTTTCCATGGTCAGTAATGGCAACAGCAGGCATCTTATAGGCAGACGCCTGACTTACAAGTTCGTTGATCTTAATAGCGCCGTCCAGAAGGCTATATTCTGTATGCAAATGGAGGGGGACAAAATCAGAGTGCTGCATAGAAAAATTTTACCCGCTACGAAGGGTTTTAGTCAAATACCCTAACCGTAATCATGGATAGCAGGTA
>DBNT01000060.1 GCA_002299835.1 Nitrospiraceae bacterium UBA665
GCGATACCTTAAAGCCGAACCGTCCTACCGTTTAAGGGCAACTTCAGTATCACCTTTTACATTCAGCAAAAAAACAGGCATATAAATAATCTTATCGCATCGATAAAGGCTTTGAAGCCGTGCCTGCTTTGCTTGATTACGGATTATGGTCAGTTAGAATTAGCAAATCAATATATAATCATATAATCGGCTACCTAACCATTTTTCTTTAATATATTTCTTTAATATATAGGCACCATACACCATGTAGTGTGAAACTGTCAAGGCTAATTTAAAGCCCCAAATCCCGATTTAGAAATTCTAAAACTGTTCCCTCTCCCTAATGAGAAAAAGAAAAGAGCTATGCTGCCTTTTTCTTTTTCGCTTCAGCAACCGCAAAGACAGCCATCGCATTAAATGTGCCGTCAATTGCCTGAACAGGACACCTTGCAGTGCATATGCCGCATCCTATGCACTTGCCATGGTCTATAGAATGCATCTTTTTCGGCTCTCCACTCGCTGCATTGACAGGACATACCTTTTTGCAACTCTGACAACCAATGCATTTTTCAGTAATAAATGCCTTGGGTCTTTGCAGTATAAAGTCTGCAATTGCATTTGTAGGACAGCTTTTTACGCACAATCCGCAGACCCTGCATTTGTCAAGATTAATCCTTGAAAGATTATTTGAAACAGACGGGGCATCAAAAGGGCATGTCTTAGCACATTTTCCGCAGGCAATGCATCCGCTTTGGCAGTATTTACGGGTGTCAACCCCTTTATCCTTTGAGTGACAGGCTACAAAGACTACCTTTCCTGCTGGCAGAACTTCTATAACTTTTTTTGGACATACAGCCTCGCACTTCCTGCAGCCGGTACATTTACCAATATCTACAACAGGCAGGTGATTTTCGTTCATAGATATGGCTCCAAAAGGGCAGACCTTTTTGCATGTTCCATAGCCCAGACATCCGTAAATACAGGACTTATCTCCTCCGCCTGCAAGGACAGCAGCCCGGCAATCCTGAACCCCTTCATATTTAAACCGTTTAACTGAATTATTCCAGCCGCCCTGGCACATAATCCTTGCAAATATCGGCTCTCTTGCCTCGGCTTTTTTACCTGTAATCAGCGCAACTGCCTCGGCTACAGTATTTCTCCCCGGTGTGCACAGATTTGGTGGCACATCAGCTTTTGCTGTAACAGCTTCTGCATATCCCTGGCAGCCTGCATAACCACAAGCCCCACAGTTTGCGCCTGGTAACACATCCCTTACTTTTTCTACTTTAGGGTCTATTTTAACAACAAATCTGGCAGCAACAATCGCAAGCATATAGGCTGATACTACACCAAAGACGGCGAGAAAAATAAATACATAAAGCAGCATCTCAAAAAGATTTATCGGGAATATATCAGGGTCAACCGGCAGGGCATATTTAAGTTGCGGAATAATAAACTCATATAGTTGCAGGAGTCCGCTAATTTCAAAAAAAGACCTTAAATATATCTGTAAGTCAGGCACAAAGTATCCCCCTTTATTCTATAAAGTTATCATACCGGCAAATCCTAAAAAACCAAGCGCAATAAGTCCTGTTACTATGAAAGCAATGGGCAGTCCCTGAAAAGGTTTAGGAATATTAGCAAGCTCAAGCTTTTCCCTTATAGATGACATAATGAGAAGCGCTAAAGAAAAACCAGCGCCTGCCCCAAGTGCAAGCATCATGCTTTCTGTAAAAGTGTAACCTTCTACTACATTAAGAAGAGGGACTGCAAGTATAATGCAGTTGGCTGTAATTAGAGCAAGGTAAATACCAAGTTTATAATAAATAACAGGGCTTATCTTTCTCATAATTGTCTCGGCGGTCTGCACAAAGCTTGCTATAATAGTAATAAAGACTATGATTGCCAGGAATGTAACACCCAAAGGCTGCATTACGAAATAGTATATAAGCCATATTAATGCAGCGCTGACAACCATAACAGCGGTAAATGTAATGCTCATGCCTATCGCAATGTCTATTTTTTTGGAGGCGCCAAAAAATACGCAAAGCCCTAAATACATGGAAAACACGAGGTTATTAATTAAAAGATAAAACATAAATATGTTAAAATAATGCTCCATTAGTGTCCCCCTCCGCTAATAGGCGTTTTGCCTAAAAATCTGATATCTATCCAGTTAAGGAGCGCCATTAGAAGTCCTACTATAAAAAAACCACCGGCAGGCAAAAGCATCAGCAAAAATGGACTGCTTTCTGCAAATGGAATCCCAAAAATTGCCCCCTTGCCCAGTATTTCTCTTATAAAACTTATTAAAACAAGCGCAAAGGTAAATCCAATTCCCATTGACAGACCATCAATTGCTGAAGGAATTACCTTGTGCTTAGATGCCACAAGTTCTGCCCTTGAAAACACAATAGCATATGTAACTATAAGCTGAATATAAAGCCCAATTTCGGCATATACACCCCTTGCATATGCACTCAAGATAAGGTCAATTACTGTTACCCATGTGGCAATAGTAAACATAAATATTGGAAATCTTGCCTTTGGATGTATAAACGGCTTTAAAAGGGATATAGTTATATTAACCATTACCAGCACAAATAGCACAGAAACGCCCATTAATAATCCGTTTTTAACAGTTGTCGTAACTGCAACAGCAGGACACAGACTGAGGGCAAGCCTAAAAACAGGATTTTCACCCCATATACCGTTTTTGAACATTTGCCAATAATTAATTGAAGAACTCATTTCTCTATCCCCTTTCCCCGATTACTTAAGGACAAGTTTATTGACTCTCCTCTGATATTCTTTCTTTTGCCATTTCAAGCGCAAGCCTAGCGCCTGTCACTACAGCCCTTGCAGATACTGTCGCCCCGCTGACTCCCTGTATCTTGCCCGGCTCATTTATCATAGTAAGCTCCATATTTTCAAGCCTCTTGCCTGTAAATCTTTCAGTAAATTTTGGTTTTTCTATCTCTTCGCCAAAACCAGGCGTTTCTCCCTGCCAGATAACATCCAGCCTTTTTATAGTATGGTCAAGGTCTACTGCCACCAGTATTCTTATAAAGCTTTGATACCCTCTTCCCTGAGTAGAAATAATATATCCTGTCACCTTATCGCCTACTTTAATTTTGAAGTATTCATCCTCTTTTCTAGGATAGGGCGTCCATGTTCCAATGGGAATAATCGCATCTGCTTCTGGAGCCATTGCCCGAAGAGCTATTTCTCTTTCTCGTTTTTCTGCTTCAATCCTTATAGGAATTGTCTTTGCAAATACAAAAGCAACAAGCAATCCTACAATAATTAAAAGCGAGGCAAGGCTTGCTATTATTTTTACAGGTTCTTTCATGTTCTGTCTTCCATTTATTTATTACTGTAGTTCTTTCTCATTTCAAGTGGGTAATTGTCATTGCCCGGCTTGTCCGGGCAATCCAGAAACATAAATGTATAGATTCCCCGAACAAGTCGGGGAATGACGCCTATTTGGTGTTTACGTTTTCTTTTAAGAACAATCGCCTCCTTAAAAAAATCGCTCAATTTGGGTATTACTATTTACTGTTTAATGCTTCCAAAAACTTGTGTTTTTAAACTTCTATCAATAAGCGGAGAAAAGCAGTTCATCAGAAGTATGGCAAACATTACACCTTCAGGAGGTCCGCCAGCAAGTCGTATAACCATTGTCAAAACTCCGCATCCTGCCCCAAAAATCAGTTGTCCGGTTTTTACTTCAGGTGAGGTAACATAATCAGTTGCCATGAAAAATGCACCTAATAACAGCCCTCCGCTTAATATATGCACTATAGGGTCGCCTGTAAATAACCCTCCATGTCCACCCGGCAGTCCACCAAATATCCATGCCAAAACAGCGGTTGTTCCAATAAAAGAAACTGGAATATGCCATGATATATATCCCCGATGCATAAGGAAAATACCGCCTATCAGTATTGCAATCGCTGATGTCTCTCCTATTGAGCCACCTACCCTACCGGTAAATAAGGCTATGTATAGGTCTATGCGTGTGCCAAACTCTTCAATCAGCTTTCCAAGCCCTTCATGTTTTAAAATACCGAGAGGGGTAGCTGTAGTTACAGCGTCAAGACCTATAAATCCTGCTGTTGGCTCATGCCATGTAGTCATTGCCCTTGTCCAGCTTAAAAACAAAACTGCCCTGCCGATTAAAGCAGGATTGAATATGTTATATCCGAGACCGCCGAAGAGTTGTTTGGTAATAACAATTGCCATAAAAGAGCCCACAATCGGCATGTAAAACGGTAGACTCGGCGGAAGGTTCATTCCCAGCAAAAGACCTGTTAAAAATGCGCTCCCATCATTGATTGTTATCTTTTTGTTTAAAAGTTTCTGTGTTATTGCTTCAAAGGCTACACATGAAATTATACATAATAGCACAGTATATGCTGCCATAGGACCAAAAAAATACACCCCCATTATAAACGCAGGCAATAGGGCAAGGTTGACAGTCCACATAATCTTGCTGACAGACTCCTCGCTCTTAATGTGTGGACTTACCGAAACTATTAGCTCATGCCCTTTCTTTGCAACAGCCATTTAGCCTCCACTTTTCACTTTCTCCCATAATCCGTAATCAAGCAAAGCAGGCATGGCTTCAAAGCCTTTAGCGATGCGGTAAGATTATTCCAATGCCTGTTTTTTTGCTGAATGTAAGTATTGA
>DBNT01000008.1 GCA_002299835.1 Nitrospiraceae bacterium UBA665
TATACACGAAGTTTTAGCTGTAATAAGGGAGACCTGTTTATCTCCTCCTCCCCTTAATCCCCTCCCGTCAAGGGAGGGGAAAATTACCCACTTGAAATGAGAAAGAACCATTATTATCCTATAACCTATAACCTATAACCTGATTGTTATGGATTTTATAATAGAGGGATTTAAAAAGGCATTTATACTTATTTTAAACCTTGATAGAGAGCTTTTGGGTATTATGCTTCTATCTCTCAAAGTCTCTGGCACTGCACTTTTGATAGCAGCCTTAATTGGAATTCCGCTGTCTGCTGCCATTAGTTTAAAAAAATTTCCCGCAAGGGGATTTGTCATAAGCCTTATGAATACATTTATGGGGCTTCCGCCAGTTGTTGTTGGTCTCTTCGTTTTTATGTTGCTTTCAAGAGCCGGTCCTTTTGGATTTATGGGGCTTCTCTTTACGCCTTCAGCAATGGTTATTGCACAGACAATCCTTGCATTTCCAATTGTAGTAGCCCTTTGCCATTCAGCCATTGTAGGGGTTAATCCAATAATCAGGCAGGCATCAATAACACTCGGTGCAACACCTTTTCAAGCAACAATTACAATAATAAAAGAGGCAAGATACGGAATAATGTCAGGTGTTATTGCAGCATTGGGAAGGCTTATGGCAGAAGTCGGGGCAATACTCATTGTGGGAGGAAATATAGCAGGTTACACAAGGGTTATGACAACTGCTATAGCAATGGAAACGGGCAAAGGAGACTTTGAATTTGCCCTTGCGCTGGGAATAATACTCTTAACAATATCGCTATTTATAAATGCAGCGCTTCATTTTATTCAGAAAAAAGGCATGGTTAAAGAATAAATGGGACTGATATTAAGTATATCTAATATATATAAAAGCTATAATGGAGTCCATGTGCTAAAAGACTGCTCGTTTTCATTTGACAGAAGCGGTATTTATATATTGACAGGACATAATGGCAGCGGCAAATCTACACTTTTGAGGATATGTGCCCTTCTTGAGAATCCTGATAAAGGTGAGATTAATTGCTTCTCAGGAAATAATATTGTCAAGAAAGATATGGAACTAAGACGGAGGATAACCCTTGTATTGCCTAAAGTCGGGGTGTTCAACACCACTGTTTTTAAGAATGCGGCTTATGGATTAAAAATTAGGGGAATAAAATACAACGAAATAGAAGAAAGGGTTAACAAGGCGCTGGACTTTGTCGGACTCATGCACAAAAAAAATCAGAACGCCCTCACCCTTTCAAGCGGAGAGGTTCAAAGGCTCGGCATAGCGAGGGCAATGGTTATAGAGCCGGAGATATTCTTTCTTGATGAGCCTACTGCATCTGTTGATAAGGAAAATACAGAGATTATAGAGGACATAATTCTAAATATCAGAAGAAATGCCAAATCCACCATCGTTATTACCACTCATGATATGTCGCAGGCTAAGAGGCTTTCAGACATTATGCTCATTATGTCTGAAGGCAAGATTATTGAGTCATGCAAATAGTATAAGCTAAAGTCCATAACCCCTGATTTTATAATAATTATCCCTCGCCTTAAGAAAAGCCTCCCTGTCAATAGGAAGTATTTTGACATTGCCGCCTGATGAACCTTCTTCTTTAAAAAACCTTTCAGGTAGGTCATCATGCATCTGTGTAAAACCATTTAATTCATTTAAATGTCTTTCAAGACTCCATATCCTCTCTCCTGTCCTTATCAATGACTGCACATCATATTGTCTTCCAGTCACGGCATTAACCGCCTTTGTATATTCTTCAAGACTTGCAGCAAAAAATACAAATTTACACGCTGTCAGGGAATCAATAACAGCATTCATGTCTTCTGCTATCTTTACCATCCTCGCCTTTCCATCAAATGAAAACCTGTCAGCAGCAACTGGTTTTCTCAATATCTCATAACTTATGGGATATGCCCTGAGATGGCAGCCGCCCCTGTTTGATGTTGCATAAGCAATCGCCATCCCGTATGCACCCCGGGGGTCGTATGCAGGAAGTTCAAGCCCCTTAACTGACATGCTCAATTCAGGATGTCCAACAGAAGACGCATATCTGAAAGAACCCTCTGAAAGCGCATCGCCAATGCCCTCCCTGTTGGCAATGTTCATTAGCAATTTAAGCATTTCTTCAGGCGAAGGCTTTTTACCCTGTATTTCTGAATAGCATGCAATTGTAGATGCTGCACTTATTGTATCAAGTCCGTATTCATCGCAGATGCGGTTTGCTTCAACTATTGCAGTCAGATTGCCGCATCTGTTTAATGCACCGAAATGTGAAACTGTTTCAAACTCCGGCATCTTTTCTCCGCCCAAGCCGATTTTTTTGCACAGTATCGGACATCCTGCACAGCCGGCCTTTTTTGCTTTATAGTGCATCTTCATGTTGTAGCCTGAATAATTTGAAGAATGTTCAAATATTGTTTTCCTGAAATTCTCTGTAGGCTCCATGCGCCGTGAATGTATAAGGTCAACAATTGCTGCTGTGCCGAATTCTGACAGCCCGAATTCGCCGAAAACCGCTTGTGATGCCCTTAAAAGCCTCATTATCTCTTCACGGGCATGCTTAAGTTTTTCAGGGTCGGCTACTGATATTTTCCCGTTTCCCTTTACTTTTATTGCCTTTAGCCTTTTTGCTCCCATTACAGCGCCAAGTCCGCCTCTGCCTGCACAATAATGGCCGTCAAATACTATAGACGCCATCCTAACCTGTTTTTCTCCTGCTACTCCAATAGATGCATAAGAGCCTTCTCTGCCTATAATATTTTTTACATCGTGTGTGTTTTTGCCGGCAAGATTGTCCGCATCTTCAATCCTAACCTGACCGTTTTCTATGATTAAAATTGTCCATTTATCAGAGATGCCAGTTATTTCTATAAGATCATAACCCGCCTTTTTAAGTTCTGTAGCAAATTTGCCTCCAACAGAGCAATCAAATACAGTGTCGGTCAATGGCGAGCGGGAAACAACAGACATCCTGCCTGATGTGGGGGCTGCTGTTCCCACAAGAGGACCTGTAGCAAATATCAAGGGCATTTCAGGGGAGTCATAACTGTAAGTAATTCTGTCTGCAATCATTGCCACGCCTATACCCCTTCCGCCAAGGTATTGGCTGCAAAGATATTCAGGAGTATCAAAGATTTCAACTTTTCTTTTTGTTAGGTTTACCCTTATGCTTTTTCCTGTGTATCCGGACATAATTTGTTATTTTACCATAAGCATAACAGCACCCAAAAACAGAGAGGCTCTTGCAAAAGTCTAAAAATGTCATTCCCGAAGTTCTTAATCGGGAATCCAGTTCCTTTAAAATCAACGACTTCTGGATTCCAGCTTTCGCTGGAATGACAGACTTTAGGCATAAAAACATACTTTTGCAAGAGCCTGCGTTAAATGATTTTTCTTTTACGGACAACGGGACACGGATAACGGACACGAAAATTTATGTCCCCATTTCCCAGCTTTT
>DBNT01000160.1 GCA_002299835.1 Nitrospiraceae bacterium UBA665
TTTCTTCCAATGCCTTAATCATGTTCTGGATTGCCCCAACTTCTTTCTCTTCAAAATATCTTTCACCGCACTGAGAACAGACATAAGCAGGGATTTTTTCAATAAAAAGATGGTATCCCTTTCTATCAATTGTATAAGAAACTGTTGTTTTCTCCATTTCACCATTGCATAATAAACATTTCATCTTTTCCTCCTCGTCTTGAAGTCCTTCTCCCATTTATCCACAGATGGTATATATGCTGTTATTATAGCAAGATACTCTTCTTTTGCTGCACACACAACATGAACAGGTCTTTTTCCATACGGCGTTTCAAACATTAGGCAGCTATGTCCCCTCTTATCCTCTGGATAATCCTCTATTATTTCTCCATTAAATATTACATCCCTTACTTCATCCGTTGTTATTAACTCATCTTCTTTATTCATTTCATCAAGGGCGTGAAGGGTATATATAATCTTTTTTTCGGCAGCTTGCCTTATCTCATCAATAAAGTCCATATTATTTATCACTACTGTCCCAATGTTAAATCAATAAATTCAACTGGTTAGAATTATCATCGTCTGAATTAAGAAACGTTAAAAACGGGACGGTTCTATTTATATGCCTCATCCTCTGCACTCCAATAAATTATTATCTCGTACCTACTTTTGTTCCGAAAATACATCAAATCTCCCCTAACCCGTGGTTCTTTGTTAAAGAGGGAATCTGAAAGATTCCCGACAAGCGGGAATGACATTTTCATCCCCTTTTGTAACTCAAAAAACAAGGGGGTCTTGATTCTTGACATTTGCCCACATGCCGACAGGCTCACTTCCTCACTGGATTAATAACCTTTGTCCCCATGAGTTCCACAACTTTGCAAAGGTTTTCATCGGTAGAGACAAAGAGCCAGTCGCTTTCTGAGATCAGGCTAAAACACCCGAGGTGTAATGCATCCAGTGTTCTAATGCCATGTTTCTTGCCATATCTTATTAACATGTCTTCGGCCTCACTAACTACCACCTGGCTTAATGGCTCCATATTGAAGCGGGTGATTTCTGCGTCAAACCCTTCGATTGCCTCATTTAAGCTATTTTCGTCAATTTCTCTGTTTCTAAACCTTCTGTGCAAAGCACTGACAAACTCCAACCTGACCAATTCCGAAACCCAGATTTCATTTTCCTGGAAATTCAGCAGTTCCGTAACCGCTTCCGTACCTTCTTCATTGTGGAAGAACTTTACGAGGGCTGATGTATCGAAGAATAGGATCATACCCTGTCTTTTCTGAGTAACAGTATATCGTTACTTAATGATCCCTTGCACCCGGCTAAGGCCTTTCTCACCCTCATGTAGGCGGGTTCGCCTATCCTCGTTCTTGGTTCACGGAGCCTCGCTTTTAAAGAAGTTATCATTTCATATGCCTTTACCAATTCGGCAGGGCCCAATGATTCAAGCTCCTTTATCATCTGTTCTTTTATATTCATAATCGCCTCCATGCTTATGTCATAGTAGTATAGATATGTCCCTTCTTTAGTTGAAGTAGAAAGGACTCTGATTGCATTATTTTAAGCAGCAACCTCATTTCTGTCAATATTTCGAATTGCCTCGGCAACAAACTTGGTGGTCGCCCGGCCCAGTCCCAGATCAAAGATGGCGAAATAACCCAAGACCACCCAAGCCAGCGAGAGAAGCCCGAAGCGCTCTATGCCCAGCCCATGGATAATGAAAGGTATAGTGATTACAGCCACTACCAGCGGAAGTCCCTGTCCGATCAGGTTGAGAAGTGTGTTCCGAGCCAAAAGGCTGCCTTTTATCTCAAGCGGTTTATTCATCTTGGTCCCTTTCTAAGGTAAAGTGGTTAAGTAAGTGATTTAGGGTCAGGCTTGCATATATGCATTTACACCTCGGTAATCCAACCCTCAAGCTGTAAGCAGTAAGGCGTTTATTTATATACATCTCCCCTGAAGTCTATCCTTTCAACAAATAAAACCTTATCGGTTTTACTTGGTTCAAAAATTATTCTTAATTTCCCTTTTCTCAATCTATAATAGCCTTCCCATTCCCCGCTCAGTTTCTTAAGATCAATGCTTACATTCTCGCCTTTCATCTTCATTAAAAACTTTTTTAGCTCTTCTCTTACCTCAGTGCGAATATTTTGTTTTTCGATAAACTTTTCAGCATCTCTTGAGTAACCTATCCTCCATTTCATATTTCTACGGTCTCACTATAGGCTACTTCTTTATCTGTCGATGGTTTATTATACAGTTTTTTGATATCTTCCATCTCTTCTTTCGACACCACAGGAATGTTTTTAAGGAATAACTCTAATGTCTCTTCATGTAAAACTTCTCTAACCGCTTCCTTTATAAGGGTATAAAGTTCATTTCTGTTGATAGTACCTTCCATTGTTAACCCTCCTTTCCCGATTTACACTCATTATAGCCCAGACACAAACAAAAAAGAATCCAGCGGCATTCCTCCAGCACATCCTGAGTAGAAAACTCCTCTATAACGATTCGGGTAGTATGACCATAAGCAATTGTTATCCCATTACCGGTACTTATTTTCTTAGGTTGACCAGCCTGAAGATTATGCCCCAGAATAGGAGCAAAAGAAGCTGGAAGAGCACACTCATCTGCACCTGTATCTATAAGGGCATATACCTTCATTTGCATATTGGTGGCTGGATTTATTATTGTTACAGGGAGATATGGTCTTGGTATATCTCCAGTCCTTATAACTGAAAATGGGTAGTTACGTACTGGCATTAGTAGATATGCACAACATCTTCTTCAGGTATATATAGAAGCACAGGATTTTTAAAACCCTTCGTCTCAGCATCCTTTAAAGCCTTTTCAGGATCATCCCCTACACCCACAATAGTATTATCATCAAAGCTTTTCATTGCAACATAACGTCCATTATACTCACTCGTAGTTACTAATATCTTTTCCATATAACCTCATAACCTCCTCGTTAAATCTATTTTATCACAATTTAAAAAACTGAAACAGGTAAATAGGGACAGCGACCATTTATTTCTTTGGTCTTCTTCGCCCTTACCCAAGGCCTCGACGACAAATTTAGTAGTAGTCAACCCTAATCCCAAGTCAAAGATGGTAAAGTAACCCAGAACCACCCAAGCCAAAGACAAAAGCCCAAAGCGCTCTATGCCCAGCCCATGGATAATGAAAGGGATGGTGACCACAGCCATCACCAGCGGAAGTCCCTGTCCAATCAGGTTGAGAAGTGTGTTCCGAGCCAAAAGGCTGCCTTTTATCTCAAGCGGTTTATTCATCTTGGTTCCTTTCTAAGTCCGATTTCAATCC
>DBNT01000057.1 GCA_002299835.1 Nitrospiraceae bacterium UBA665
AAGTACCGCTCCCGTCAAGGGAGGGGAAAGTTCCACACTTGAAATGAGAAAGAACCTTATTTTTGCATCTGAAGGAGGAGGGGTAAAGCAGAGCCTTTATAGGACGGCAGGACTATTGCCTTTTAGTAAAAATAAAGGATTTATAGTTAATAGCTCTCATATAAATAGTTTAAACGGTGAAGGTATGAAAGTAATAGCAAAAATAATAAAAGCAGTAATACTAATAAGCTTCCTGTTAGGGTCAAGAGGGACTTCCCAGTATAAGATAGGGGGGTGTCTTATCCCAAGTATAATCATTAGCACTGCCCAGATCAGCCACCCTTCCCAGAAAAAAAAGCCGAATATGCCAAGTGCTCCAACGAGTACAATAGAAATATGTCTGTGTCTTTCTCCGAAAACAGCAAATGCAATATGGCCTCCGTCAAGCTGCCCGATCGGGATGAGATTAAGGGATGTAACAAACAGTCCTATCCACCCTGCAAAAGCAATAGGATGAAGCAGTATATTATAATTGTCTGGAACACTTCCTATCACAAATTTGGAAAGAAAGGTGAATAAAACAGAGCCGCCAAGGGCTATGCCCACACCTTCTTTTTGCTCTGAAACAATAGTTTCTGACATTGCAAGTCCAACAATACAGGCGGCAACCGAAATGATAAAGCCTGCTATAGGCCCCGATGCCCCTATGTCTATAAGCGCCTTTCTCGTAATTATGGGAGACTCCATCTTAATAAATGCGCCGAATGTCCCTATTATCGACGGCGCTGGTATAAAATACGGCAGTGTTGCTTTGGTATGGTGTTTTTTTGAGGCTATATAATGAGCCAGTTCGTGGCACAGCAAAATGCTCATTAATGTGCCTGCAAACGGCAAACCCTCTATTAACCTGCCTGGTTCTTTTATTATGTCTATGCCTTTTTGTAATGCGCCTGCAGTTAGAGTAGTCAGAAATGTAGCAATAAATAAAACTATGTGAAGATACGGAATCCTTTTTAACACTATTTTATCAGCCTTCCTTTTAAATCATAATCAAATGCATCCACAATCTCAACAGTAACAAGGTCACCGACCTTGAGCGTCAAGCACTCAACAAGTTGAGTGCTTGACGCTACTGCTCTATCTATAATAACTACTCCGTCTATCTCCGGCGCATGGGAGTATGTGCGGGCAATGGCAAGGCTACCGTCAACCTCATCAACAATAGCATCGTATCTTTTTCCTATTAATCCCCTGTTTATCTCAAAAGATATATGAGCCTGACGCCTCATTATCTCATCAAATCTTCTTGCCTTTACTTTTTCTGGCACATGCCCTTTTAGTTTTTCTGCCCAGCTACCTTCTTCTTTTGAGTATTTGAAAACACCGAGCCTGTCAAATCTCATTTCTTCAATAAAATCTACAAGCCCGTGAAAATCCTCCTCTGTCTCGCCCGGAAATCCAACAATAAAAGTTGTTCTTAAGGCGACTCCGGGAATTGTACGTCTTATATTTCTTATTAGCTTGATATATTCCTTTTTTGTCCCTCTTCTTCCCATTAATCTCAAAATCTTGTCTTCAGAATGCTGCAGAGGTATGTCGAGGTATTTTTGAATCTTATTATTTTTAGCAATATATTGGAGCAATTCACTGGTTATTTCTGTTGGATAAAGATACAAAAGTCTGATGCGGAAGTCGCCTTTTATCCCGTTAGAAGTTTCCCCGTGTAAGTTTTGATTTATGGTATTCCGTGCTGTAATAGATGCTATGTGTAAACTTCTAACTGGGTTTATTGAAGAGATGTCTTTTAACAGGGATACAAGATTATACCCTCCATATTCCTTGCCGTAGTTTGTAATATCCTGAGCCACGAGTATTAATTCTTTAACGCCGCTCTGTATGTGTTCCTCTGCTTCCTTCAATATTATTTCTGGCGGAATGCTTCTGAATCTTCCCCTGATGGATGGGATAACACAGAAGGTGCATTTTTTATTACAGCCCTCGGCGATTTTCAGATAGGCGTAACTCTGGTGAATCGGGGAATCGGTGAATGGGTGAATCGGTGAGTTTTCGTCTCTCTGTCTCTCCGTTTCCCCGTTTCTCCGTTTCATTAATTTCTTACAGTATTCAATTATGCTACAGTCTTCTCCAACACCAAATATTGCATCTATCTCCGGAATATCCTTTATTAATTCATCTTTATACCTCTTTGCAAGACAGCCGAATACAATAAGCTTTTTGCTATTTGTCTTTAAGACAGAGAGCCGCAATATCTCTTCTATGGATTCTTCCTTTGCAGCCCTTATAAAGCCGCATGTATTGACGACAATAATATCTGCGTCATCTGCATTATCTGTGTGAATAAAACCTTCGGATAGCAATGCCTTTGTCAAATGGCCCGAATCAACCTGATTTTTAGGACAGCCGAGTGTTGTAATATAAATCTTTGCCAATTTCAATTCCTCACCGAAATGCATTTATTGAAATATAACATGAATTTGCTAATTTACACACCTATCCTCATTTTAAAGAAATATTTACAAGACTTTGCCCACACTTTTCTGCGAAGACTTTTTTTATGTAATTTGTTTGACGGCCAGACTATTATTTATATACGATTTAATCGTCATTTTTTTGACTTTTTTATCTTAAACTCTTTTATATTTCAATCAGTTAATTATTGGCATAGCAATTGCTATAAAGCGTTATAGCGTGGAGCGTCGAATTATCGCACAACGCTTGACGCTTTATGCTTGACGAGAATAAGGAGGGTTTTATGGTGGATAAAAATATTGAAAAAGAAGATGTTCAAGAAGAAAAACCGCCTAAGAAAAAGGGAAAGTATTTACTGCTAATAATTATTATTGCTGTTATAGCTATTGCAGGCGGTATTAGCACCTATGTCATTTTATTAAAGCCGGCAGAAGACAAGGTTGCGATAAAAGAAGAAAAAAAAGTTGAAGGGGTAATGTTTGCGCTTGAGCCTTTTGTTGTCAATCTTACCGACCCCGCAGGAGTCAGATTTTTGAGAGTATCGCTATACCTTGAACTTGCCGAACCTGCTGTAGCTGAAAGGGCAAAGGCAAGAACTCCGCAAATAAGGGATGCGATTATAACGCTTCTTACTGCCAAGACACACGGAGAACTTATTCATCCTGAAGGCAAGCTACAGCTTAAGGACGAGATAAATATAAGAATTAATCAGGTATTAGGAGAAAATGCAGTAAGAGATGTTTTTTTAACAGATTTTGTAATGCAGTAAATAGCTCATGGCTCATAGATGCTAATAAAAACTATGAGCTATGATATGAGCTAAACCGGAGGTTTAATTGGAAGATATTCTTTCGCAAGAAGAAGTCGATGCCCTGCTGAAAGGAATTTCAGAAGGAGAGGTCGAGACTGAAAAGGTAGAAGAGGTCTCCGGTGTAAAGCCATATGATTTTACAGGGCAGGAGAAGATAGTCAGGGGAAGAATGCCCTCTCTGGACATTGCCAATGAAAGGCTTGCCAGAAATTTCCGTCTTTCTCTGTCTGCTGTTATCAGGCATATGGTTGATGTAACCAATGTGAATGTCAGCATAACAAAATTTTATGATTTTATGCGAGGGGTTCCTTTTCCGTCGAGTATAAATATTTTCAAGATGGAGCCTTTAAGGGGGTTTGGAATTTTAGTATTTGATGCTCAGATGATATTTAGTCTAATAGAATTTTTTTTTGGCGGCACAGGAAAGAGCTACTACAAGCCTGAAGGCCGTGAGTTTACTCCAATAGAACAAAAAATAATACATAAAGTGGTTTTAATGTTCTTTGATAATATGGAAGAGGCATGGAGGCCTATCTATCCGGTGAAGCCAACATATGTTAGATCTGAAATGAATCCTCAGTTTGTAGCCATAGTGACCCCTGTTGATGTAGTAATAAAGGTGGAGTTTGTGCTTGAAATTGAGGGCAAGCAGTGCAGGGCAATGCTATGCATTCCATATGGCACTGTGGAGCCAATAAAAGAGAAACTTTATAGCGCATTTTCTGCTGATAGGGATGAATTAGACATAAAGTGGCTTGAAAGGTTAAGGGAGAGCTTGAAAGATGTTCCTGTCACTATTACCGGCAGGCTGGGGAGCATAAGAGTTACTGTGAATGATGTTTTAGGTTTAAAAACATCTGATGTGATAACTCTTAACCGGCGCACTGAAGAAAGTATAGACATACTTGTAGAGGGATCGCCAAAATTTAGCGGAAAATTCGGGATATATAAAGGGTCTTATGCATTAAAAATAACAAGAATTATAGCTCGTGGATAACGGAGGATAAAATGACCGATGAAGTAAAAGATTTAGATGTTCAAGAATTTCAGGGAGATTCTCCTCAATCGCCGCAAGCTGTTCAGAGGGACATAAACTTTATTCTTGATGTGCCTTTAGAGCTAACTGTAGTAATCGGCAGAACAAGGATGCTTGTTCAAGAACTATTGCAGCTTGGACAGGGGTCTGTCATAGCGCTTGACAAACTGGCAGGCGAGCCAATGGAAGTATATGTAAATGACAGATTGTTAGGCAGGGGTGAGGTGGTAGTGGTAAATGAAAAGTTTGGAATTAGGCTTACTGATATTATAAGCACTACTGAAAGGGTGAGACAATTAAGATAGTTTATTGGGTTCTTTGTGTTCATTGTGGTTAACTTAACAAATCAACAAACACAATAAACTCAAGAGACTCAAGAGACTCAAGAAATGGAGCGAAGCGACAAATGGCATTTGAATTAATTCAAGTTGTAGTTGCGCTGCTGATTGTTTTAGGTGGCATGGTCTTGCTTTTGAGGTTTCTCAAGCAAAGGGTATTGCCTGCTTCTAATTTGATTAAGATTTTTCACTATCAGCCATTAGGCACTAAAAAGGGAATAGCTATAGTTAGGATTTTAAAGGATTATCTTGTTTTAGGAATTGCTGATGAAAACATATCTATTTTAAGCAAGCTTACTTCGTCAGACATTGAAGAGGCGCTGAAACAAGAAGAAAACATTGAGCGTCAATCGTCAGGCGTAGGGCGTAGGGCGTTTAGCGTCAAAGAAAAAATTCAGAATTTGAAGAAATTCGTTACTCGCTATTCATTATTCGTTACTTTTTTGCCTGTAGCCTATTGCCTATCGCCTGATTTATCTTTTGCTGCACCAGCACCTCCTCTGCCTGCAGGAGGATTTTTTGGTTTTAATACCCCTCTGGATCTGCTCTTATTTCTCACATTGCTTGCCATGCTGCCTGCCATTCTTGTCATGACCACATGTTTTATGAGGATAGTAATTGTGCTTTCACTTTTGAGGCAGGCAATGGGAACCCCTATGGTGCCTCCAAATCAGGTAATAATCGGCCTTGCCATTTTTATTACGCTTTTCATTATGTCTCCTGTTATAGACAGAATTTATTCAGAAGCTTATCTTCCATATACAAAAAAACAAATAGATGCTGAGGAGGCTTTTAGCAGGGCGTCAGTACCTTTAAAAGAATTCATGTTGAAGCAGACGAGGGAAAAAGACCTTGCACTTTTTCTTAGGCTATCAAATGCCCCAAGGCCTGCAACACCTATGGATCTTTCTATGAGGGTTGTTATTCCGGCGTTTGCAATTAGTGAACTTAAAAGGGCATTTGAAATAGGCTTTCTTCTCTTTTTGCCGTTTCTTATTATAGACATGGTGGTGGCTAGCGTGCTTCTTTCTATGGGTATGATGATGCTTCCGCCTATTATGGTTTCTTTGCCGTTTAAATTGCTTTTGTTTGTTTTAGTTGACGGTTGGGGGCTTATTATTGGTTCGCTGGTTGAAAGCTTTGGATAAATGTCCCCGAAGCTTGTTCCCGAGTGCCGTTGTCGGGAATCATTAGTTGGGGAGCGGCAGAATAGCAGGAACTGGGGGTTGATATGACTACAGAATTATTAAGTCAGATTTCAAGGCAGACATTTGAAACCATGCTGTTTGTCGCAGGTCCTCTGCTTTTAGTAAGTCTTGTGGTAGGGCTATTTATAGCCTTTTTTCAGTCAATAACACAACTTCAGGAAATGACGCTAACATTTGTGCCGAAAATACTTGCTGTTTTTCTTGCAATATTTATCGGTTTGCCGTGGATGGTAAAGGTGCTGGTAAAT
This sequence comes from Nitrospiraceae bacterium UBA665, assembly GCA_002299835.1. Classification (GTDB taxonomy): domain Bacteria; phylum Nitrospirota; class Thermodesulfovibrionia; order Thermodesulfovibrionales; family Dissulfurispiraceae; genus UBA665. The sequence goes on from DBNT01000057.1 coordinate 6,111, forward strand.
TTTACCAGAAACTTATTTGAGAATATACCTATGTATGTGAAATAGCTCATGGCTCATGGATGCATATAAAATTTTTAAAAACTATCAGCTATCAGCTATCAGCTATGAGCTATGAGCTAATTTATGGAACTCTATAATCTTATAAACACATATGCAGAAAGATTCATACCTATATTTATCAGGGTTGCAGTAATTATTTCGTTTATTCCTTTTATAGGTTCAAGAATGACCCCTAGAATGGTTAGGGCAGGTTTAGCGGTTGCGCTGACTATTTTGCTTTTGCCTGTAGTAAATGTCAATACAGAAAATTTAGTAAAGGCTATATTTGAGGCATTTTTTATCGGTGCTGCATTAGGTCTTATAGTCAGGATAATAATTGGCGCTGTTGAGACTGCTGCTCAGTGGATGGACCTGCAGATGGGATTGGCACTTGCGGCTGTTTTAAATCCATTGTTAGGCGCACAACTAGGTCCGCTGGGTCTTTTTTATAGTCTCATGACGATGGCTTTGTTTTTCGCACTTGACCTTCATCACTATTTCATTGAAGGTATTGTCCGCAGTTTTGATGTAACCAATATTCAGTATGTTGGTATTTTTAATTCTGTATTGCAGTTAAACTCTATTTTATTTCCCTTGGCATTTAAAATAGCCGCTCCGGTAATTCTTGTGCAGGTATTAATTATTATATCCATGGGATTTTTGTCGCGTGCATTTCCGCAGGCTAACATATTTTTTGAGAGTTTCCCGCTGCTTATACTTGGCGGTGTTTTTTTTGCAGCATTATCAATGCCGCTTGCTTTAATGGTTATTTCAAGGGCATTTATGAATGTAAAAGATGCGATAATGGTCTTTACAAGGTAGATTATGCCTGAAGAATTGAATGAACGAACGGAACAAGCTACACCTAGGAAGCGTGAGAAGGCAAGGCAAAAAGGTCAGGTTGCAAGAAGCAGAGATCTCACAGGAGTTGTTCCTCTGTGGATAGTTTTTTTGTATTTTTTATTCGGAGGCTATCTTATGACAAATCTCCTTGCTTATTTTCAGTCGTCATTGAAGAGAGGGTTTGAGTTTCAGTTAAATGAGGCTTCAGTCGGAAGCTTATTTAGAACAGATGTATCATATATTGGTTTAATGATGCTTCCTCTTTTTGCATTAATGATATTTTTCATAGCCACTGTTCATTTTATACAGACCGGATTTCTTGTAACGTTAAGTCCATTAAGTCCGGATTTGTCAAAAATTAATCCTATTAATGGAATAAAGAAGTATTTCAGCCTTAATACGCTTTTTGAGGCAATAAAGGGCTTCCTTAAGCTCATAATTTTAGGCATGGTGCTTTACCTTGTTATTAAAAAAGAACTTATAAACCTGCCGCTGCTCGTTGATATGGATGTCAATAGTATTGCTGTTTTTTCCTTTGATCAGATAAAAAATCTTTTGATGATAGCAGCTATTGTCCTGACTATTTTTGCCTTTGCAGACTTTGCATATCAGAGGTGGCAGCATGAGCGCAATATAAGAATGTCGGTGAAAGAGGTTGAAGACGAATTTAAGGAAATAGAGGGCGACCCGCTTGTTAAAGCCAGGATAAGAAGTCTTCAAAGAGAAATGGCGAAAAAAAGAATGATGCAGGAAGTGCCGAAGGCTGATGTTGTTATAACAAATCCGACACATTTTGCAGTAGCCTTAAAATATGAACCTCTAAAAATGGGCGCCCCTACAATTATAGCAAAAGGGGCTAATCTTATAGCAGAGAAAATAAAAGAGATAGCAGAGAAAAGTGGCATTCCTGTTTTTGAGGATAAACCTCTTGCGAGGGCGCTCTTTAAGCTGGACATAGGACAGGAGATTCCTGAGGCAATGTATAAAGCTGTAGCAACTATGCTGGCTAATGTGTATAAACTGAAAGGCAATAGGCGAGAGGCAATGGGCAATAGGCAATGATGACGAAACACACATGTTTTAAAGTGAGGTTTTATGACTGAAGCGCTATTAAGACGCAGTGATTTGATGATTGCAGTAGGTATTATCGTTATACTGGGTTTCATGATAATACCTATTCCTCCTATATTGCTGGATATGTCTCTTTCTTTCAGCATTACATTGGCAATTGTAGTGCTGGTTGTTTCTACAATGATATCAAGGCCGCTGGAGTTTTCGGTCTTTCCATCTGCATTGCTGGTAGTAACACTTCTAAGGCTTTCTCTGAATATAGCCTCTACAAGATTGATTCTTATGCAAGGACATGAAGGCACAGATGCTGCCGGAAAGGTTATTCAGGCATTTGGCGAGTTTGTTACTGGCGGCAATTTTGTTGTGGGATTTTTGATATTTCTCATACTTGTAATAGTCAATTTTATAGTAATAACAAAAGGAGCAGGAAGGGTTGCAGAGGTCTCAGCAAGGTTTACACTTGATGCTATGCCTGGCAAGCAAATGAGCATAGATGCAGATTTAAATGCAGGACTTATTGATGAGACAGAGGCGAGGAGGCGCAGGCAAGAGATAAGCAGAGAGGCTGACTTTTACGGCGCTATGGACGGCGCAAGCAAATTTGTTAGAGGAGATGCCATTGCAGGATTGATTATAGTGGTAATAAATATAGTCGGTGGTTTTTTAATAGGGGTGCTGCAACAAGGCATGCCTATTGCTGAAGCAGCAAAAACTTATACAATACTTACAATAGGCGATGGTCTTGTAGCTCAGATACCTGCCATTATCACATCAACTGCAGCAGGCATTGTTGTAACCAGGTCTACTGCAGAATCTAATTTAGGGTCTGATTTTACGAAGCAGTTATTAATGAATCCGAAAGCGCTTGGCATAGCCGCAGGCGTAATGGCTTTTTTCGGACTTATTCCCGGCTTACCAACCATACCTTTTTTAATATTGGCTTCGGCTGTCGGCATTGGCGCATATATTGTCAGTAAGTCCTCTAAAAAAGAACAAGAGGCTATAGAGCCTGAGCCGGAAAAGTCCAGACCTCCAGAAACTTTTGAATCATTGCTATCAGTAGATCCCCTCTCTCTTGAGATAGGCTATGGCCTTATCACGCTCGTTGAAGAAGGAGGGCCGCTTTTAATGAGGATTAAGGCCTTAAGAAAGCAAATGGTTACAGATATGGGATTTATTGTCCCGCCTGTGCATGTAAAAGATAATTTGACTCTTAAGTCCTCACAATATTCTATTCTCATAAAAGGGACCGAGGTCTCATCAGCCGAGGTTATGCTTAATAAATACCTCGCAATTTCACCTGGCACAGAAGAGATAAAAATAGAAGGCATTCCGACCAAAGACCCTGCATTTGGGCTTCAGGCTGTTTGGATAGATGAAAGGGACAAGGAGAAGGCACATCTTGCCGGATATACTGTTGTTGATGCATCTTCTGTTATTACAACACATCTCACTGAGATTATAAAAAATTATGCGCACGAACTTTTGGGTAAACAAGATGTCCAAAGACTGCTCGACAACTTGTCAAAGACCCATCCTAAAGTGGTTGAAGACCTTGTTCCCTCTCTTCTTAACCTCGGGGCTGTTCAGAAGGTGCTTCAAAACCTATTAAGAGAGAGGGTTTCAATAAGAGACATCCAGACTATTTTAGAAGCCCTTTCTGACTATGCTGGCATGACAAAGGAACCGGATATGCTGACAGAATATGTGAGGCAATTGATAGGCAGGAGCATAACAAAACAATTACAAAACCCCGATGGTTCAATATCAGTAATAGCAGTGGATCCAAAAACAGAAAGGCTTATTATAGAATCTGTGCAGACCACGCCGCATGGCGCTTATCTTGCGCTTGACCCTATGGCAGCGGAAAAAATAACAGAGTCTTTAAAAAAGAGTTTTGCAGAAAGTATATCAAAAGGATACCAGCCAGTAATTCTCTGCTCTCAGACCATAAGAAGATTTGTTAAAAGACTTGCAGAGAGGGTGTCAAACAGCATAATGGTTGTTTCTCACAATGAAATTACGTCGAATACAAAGGTTTATTCGATAGGAACGGTGAAGATTGAATAATAATTAGCTCATGGCTCATGGTTCATAGCTCATGGCAAAAAATAAAGACTATGAGCTATGAACCATGAGCTAACAAGGAGGGCAGATAGATGAAAATTAAAAAATTTGTTGGCGGGAGTTTTAAGGAAGCTCTTGAGACAGTTAAGAAGGAACTCGGGCCTGATGCCATAATACTTTCAAGTAAATCTGTAAAAACAGGCCCGTTTGGCATTTTTAACAAAGACGCGGTGGAGGTAACAGCTACTATAGATGATACCAATAATATGCCTTTGCCTCCTGAAACAACATCTCTAACTCTGGAAGAGATATTAAAGGAAGTAAGGGGACTTAAAGACGAAATTGGCTTTCTTAAAGAGATATGGCGACCGATAGTGCCGACACTGAGAATCGGAAAAGACAAAAAAGGCCTGTTTAATCTCCTTATAAAGCAGGGGGTTGACACACAATTTGCCATACTTTTACTGGAGAGGTCAGGGGAATCATTGGATAGCCTTAAGAGTGTTATAAAGAAGGATTTAAAGATACAGGGGCTTTTGCCTGCTGAAGACAGCGGACTCATGTTTTTTGGCCCACCTGGTGCCGGCAAAACAACTACCATGTCAAAAATAGCTTATTTGCTTGCATCAAAAAGAAGGCATGTTAACCTGATTTCACTTGATTGCACCAGGATAGGCTCTGTTGCACATATGAAAGAATTATCAAGGCAACTGAGGTGTTCATTAAGGGTGGTCAAAAAAGTATCTGACCTTCCGAAAATAATATATAAAGATATGACAAGAGGTCCGATGCTTATAGATACACCAGGCTTTGAGTATAAAGAGATACTTCAGGACATAAAGGATATATTCCCGACAGGCTTCCCTGTAAAGAAGTGCTTTTTGGTTGACGCTACTATGGACACTCAGGCAGCGCTTAAGGCGTGGCAGAATTGCAACTGTGATTCTGATTCTATAGGGTTTACGAAACTCGACATGACTACACAATACGGCACATTATATAATCTTTCGATTTTGACCGGAAGTCCCCTCTCTTTTCTTACAACCGGCCCTGATGTCCCTGATGATATTAGGATACCGACTTCGGAATTTCTTTCAGGCCTGATTATCGGAGGTGTTTAATGATAGAAGATAGAAGACAGAATACAGAAGGGGTCCCCAAAAAATCGGAGATTTTTTGGGGCAGAGATGACAGAATTAGATACAGCATGAATACCCCGCGTATAATTGCTGTCTCAAGCGGAAAGGGCGGTGTTGGAAAGACAAACTTTGTAGCCAACCTCGCATTGTTTTATGCTTCTTTAAATAAAAGGGTTATTATTCTTGACGCTGACTTAGGTCTGAGCAATATAGATGTATTGCTCGGCATAGCCCCAAAATACAATCTTAAGCATGTACTGTTGGGAGAAAAGAAAATAAGGGAGATTATTGTTACGGGGCCTCTGGGGATAATGATACTGCCGGCGAGTTCGGGAATAAGGGATCTTACAAAACTGACAGATAAGCAGAGATTAAAACTTGTTTCGGAACTGGACAGTTTCGATATTCCGTTTGATATATTCCTTATTGACACAGGAGCCGGCATATCCGATAATGTGCTTTTTTTCTGCAGTGCTTCTCAGGAGACTATAGTGGTCGTAACGCCTGAACCTACATCTATAGCCGATGCATATGCTCTGATAAAGGTGCTTTCAAGGGATTTTCAGGAAAGGCATTTCAGGATTCTTATCAATACAGCCCGCTCTGAAAAAGAGGCATTCGATACTTTCAGGAAACTTGCAATAGTGGCTGATAAGTTTTTACATCTGTCTTTAGATTATTTAGGATATTTGCCGTTTGACCAGCGTGTTAAAGATGCTATAATAGCCCAGAAGGGTTTTATAGCCATGTATCCGAACAGCAACTTTACCAAAAAGCTGGTTGGCATCGGCAAGAAAATACTTGACAGTCCGTTGAATGAGGTAAAGGGGAATATACAGTTCTTTTTACGAAAGGCGCTGAGGGTTGGGTAATGGCGTAAAGCGTTATAGCGTAAAAGAAAATTCGCTATAACGCTTTACGCTATAACGCTGATGGGAAAACTATCAAAAAAACAGAAAATATCCGAAAAACAAAAAGAGAAGATAATAGAGCAGTTTTTGCCGAGGGTGAAGTATTATGCCAGTAAATATGCCTTTTGCCTTCCTCCGGAACTAAGCATTGAAGATTTAATATCAGCAGGCATAGTAGGGCTTTTAGAGGCAATGCAAAGGTATGACCCTTCTATGAACGCAACACTCAGCACCTTTGCAGATTTCAGAATAAGAGGCGCCATAATCGATGAGATTCGCTCCATGCAATGGGCATCAAAAGATGCGAGAAAGAAGCTGGAGGAGGTAAGAAATGGCTATTGTCAGATTGAAAAGGATTTTAACAGAATAGCTACCGATGAGGAGGTGGCTGAAAAGTTAAACATAACACTCGATGAATTATACAAAACCCTTGCTACAGCTAATACCATGAACATGCTTAACATAGAGGATCTGGCAACAGGACGGGATGGGGAGCCGCTGAATATCCTTGAGTGTATATCCGGAGAATTCGCCGGAGGATCCGGCAGAAGAGATATGCTCGAAGAGTTGAATCTGAAAGAACTAAATGCAGTTGTCGGCAGGGCTATAGACGAATTGCTGGAAAAAGAGAGGCTGGTTGTAACGCTTTATTATTATGAAGAACTCACGATGAAGGAGATAGGGGTGGTTTTGAATGTAAGCGAATCAAGGGTCTGTCAACTGCACGGCAAAGCGCTTATAAAGCTTAGAAATAAAATCAAAGAATTCAGGTAGCGACATATCTTGTATCATATATCAAGAATCTTGTATTATGTAAGCGATGGCGTGCGTCAAGGGGGGAGTTTAAATGACAAGGAATATCAAGATACTTGTCCGTAAAATAAGAGATAAAGACCCGTCTGTCAGAAGAAGGGCGGCTGAAGACCTATCAGAAGGGGATGAGAGGGCTATATACCCCCTTATCAAGGCATTGAGCGATGAAAATGCAGGGGTTCAAGACGCTGCAATGCGCTCTATCATAGCGATAGGAGGCGAAACAGCCGCTTATATGGTCTTGCCATTATTAAGGGAAAGCTCATATCTACGAAATACAGCTTTAATAATCTTAACGGAGATAGGAGAGGTGTCGGTGCCGCTTCTATATCCGCTTTTAAAAGACAAAGATGAAGATGTAAGAAAGTTTGCTGTTGACCTTCTTGGAGATATAAAAAGCGGTGTAAATGCATCTGTGATCGTTTCACTTCTTAAAGATCCGGATGCAAATGTAAGAGTTGCTGCTGCAAGGGCAATTGGCTCACTCAGATACAGAGATGCCATTTCAGAACTGATAAATGCCCTTGACGATGAGGAATGGGTTTGTTTTTATGCCCTCGAAGCCCTTGGAGAGCTAAAAGCTGTAGAGGCAGGAGAGCGTATAGCAGAACTCCTTAAGAGTCAATCTGAAGTTGTCAGGTTTGCCGCCATTGAAACGCTTGGCAAGCTATCTACAGATGTTGCAAAAAAAGCCCTCCTGTCTTATCTGCCGGATGCATCAGGAGACGACAAAAGTGCAATCATAAAGAGCCTTATACAGATAGGCATTTCTCCTGAAATCGGCATGGAAATGTCCGGCATATCCGCCAGCATATATGAATATCTGATAACGATGCTAAAAAAAGGAGACTGGGAGGAAAAAGAGATAGCGATAAAGGGTCTTTCAGCGCTTAACAGCAGAAATGCTGTTTCTGCCATAATCGATATTGCGGGTTCGCTTGACCCGTCTTTGCCTGATAGTGACGAAAAAATTTCGATGTTACTCAATGCCATAAGTTCTATAGACTCTGAGGACGAACTGCTGAAATTACTGGATTCACAGGATATTAAATTCAGGGGTAAATCTCTTGCAATCGAAATGCTCGGGAAAATAAGAAGCAAACAGGCTGCCTTTAGACTGGTAGATTATTTAGATAACATAAGCAGGGACATGCGGATGTCATCCGCAGAGGCTCTTGGAGAAATAGGCGAAAACTCTGCAATAGAGCCGCTGCTACTGACATCCGAAAAAGACAGTGATGCGCATGTAAGAAAGGCTGCCATAGAAGCTATCGGCAATATCCGCTCAAAAGCAGCATTCAAGCCTTTAATGAAACTGCTGACAACGGAAAAATATTATGATGTTGTCGAAAAAATTGTCGAAGCGCTCATAAAGATAGATGCAGATGTCTTTTTGTCGGATATATCAAAGTACCCTGACAATGTTCGGGAGACAATTGCAAAGACCGTATCGGATGTTGATATTCTTTTGGGGCTGGCAGGTGACCCGAATAAAAAAGTAAAGATTGCTGCAATATACAGCCTCGGACGCGCGGCAACAGATAATGCCACTGCACGGCTTATAAGTTTTTTGGGAGATAAAGACCCTGACATAAGAAAGGCTGCAGTTGTAGCGCTCGGCGAGACCCGTTATTGCCCTCCTGAATTGTTTAATGCCCTGCAGGATGACGACCCATGGGTAAGATTTTATGCCATTAAGGCTATTGTCTTTTCCTGCGATAAAGAAAAGGCCATAAACATGATAAGCACAATGCTCCATGACGAGTTTATCCCTGTTGTCATGTCCGCCATCGATGCAATTGCCGAGATAGGCGGAAGGGAGGCATACGAGACACTGGTTCAATATGAGGGGCATCAGAATCCAGATGTGAGAAATAAGATAAAGGAGGCGATGAGTTTATTGTAAGTAGTTAAGGGAAAGAATTTTAAAATCCCTCAATCCCTCAATCCCTTAGATACTTAACTACTTAAATACTTAGAGAAATTATGGGTTTATTATTAACAGATGAAACATTCAAGCAGTTAAGGGATTTTATATACGAGAGGAGCGGCATCTTTATCCCTGATAACAAAAAATATTTTCTCGAAAACAGGCTCGGAAGAAGGGTGCAGGAAAGGAATTTAAAGGGATATGAAGACTATTTTTACATACTTAAATACGGCGCTGATAAAAATGAACTTGTCAGATTGTTTGACCTTATAACTACAAATGAAACATTTTTTTTCCGGGAGCCCCAGCAGTTTGATGTCTTTGGCGGCGAGTTGCTCCGGAGGGTTATGGATGAAAACACGAAATCCAAAAGACATGATATAAAAATATGGTCGGCAGCCTGCTCTACCGGAGAAGAGCCATATACAATGGCTATGATAATGCTGGAAAAGCCGGGGGTCAATGCCTTCAGAAAAGAAATATATGCATCAGATATAAGCGAGTCTGTCCTAAACTCTGCAAAGGCCGGGGTTTACGGTTCGTATTCAGTAAGGAATATGCCGGATGTGTATATAAAAAAATATTTTACTAACACAAATCAGCAATATTTAATATCTCCGGCTGTAAAATCAATGGTCAGGTTTATGAAGGTTAATCTTATGGATGAAAGGGATGCAAGGACAATAAAAGGTGTTGATATAATATTTTGCCGGAATGTCCTGATATATTTTGATGATAAGGCAAAACAGAAGGCTGTGTCTTTATTGTATGATGCCCTTAGTCCGAATGGTTATCTTTTTGTAGGCACATCTGAAAGCCTTCATAATGTAACGAGGGCATTTAAGCCTGTAGTTATTAATAAGGTAATTGTCTATCAGAAAGTATAAAATGGCTCATGGCTCATGGCTCATGGTAAAAGACTATGAGCCATGAGCCATGAGCCATGAGCTAACTTGGCTATGAGCTAAACCGGAGGCTTTATGAAGATATTGGTTGTTGACGATGACAAAACCACGAGAAAGCTGTTGAGTCTGTATCTCAAAGGCAAAGGATATGAAATAGTAACAGCGGAAAACGGGCTTGAGGCTATGGAAAAGGCAGGTATAGAAAATGTTAATCTTGTTGTTACAGATATGAATATGCCCTATATGGACGGCATTGAACTTACGAAAAACTTAAAAAACGATCCGGCCATGAGTAATCTGCCGGTGATAATGGTAACTACAGAGGCTGATGAAGACGAGAGAAAAAAGGCAGTTGAAGCAGGAGTTGATGATTATCTTATTAAACCTGCCAGCGCAGACCAGATAAATGACAGCATAAAAAGAATTCTTAAAAAATTGTTTAAAGGCGGAGGTGAGGTTAATGTTTAACTTTAGCATTAAGGTGCTTGTTGTGGATGACTTTCCGACAATGAGGAGAATAGTGAAAAACCTTCTTAAACAAATAGGTTTTGAAAATATAGATGAAGCTGAGGACGGAGTGCAGGCGCTCAATAAGCTTAAAAGCGGAAATTACGGACTTGTTGTTTCTGATTGGAATATGCCCAACATGGAGGGCATAGGCCTGCTTAGAAAAATTAGGCAGGAGGCTGAACCGTTAAAGAATATACCCTTTCTCATGGTAACTGCAGAAGCTGAAAAGGAAAAGGTTATAGAGGCAATCAAGGCAGGAGTTGATAATTATATTGTGAAACCATTTACAGCCGAGGTATTGAAAGAAAAGCTTGAAAAAATAGCGGACAAGAAAACATCCCTAAAGGCGGGAGGGTAGCAATGGCTGACGAGATGGATGAAATAATAAGCGAATTTGTTACAGAGGCTGAAGAGACTCTCGAAAGGATTGACCCCATGTTTGTGGAGTTAGAAACAAAGGGGTATGATAAAGAAATCCTTAATGAAATATTTCGCGGGATGCACACTCTTAAAGGCGCTGCCGGATTTTTAGGATTTCAACCGATCATTGATGTCGCGCACAGGGCAGAGAGCATAATGAAAAGGCTTCGAGACGGCGAAGTCGCCCTTTCGCGGGAATTGATGGATGTAATCCTTAAGAGTGTAGATACCTTAAGGCTTCTTATATTTCATATTAAACTCAAAGACAGCATAGAAGAAGATATATCCGACCTTTTGGGAGAACTTGATTCAGCATTGAAATTTGCCGCGGTTGAAGGGGCAGAAGAAAAAGTTGAAGAGGTAGAAGAAAAGTTTGGGGTTGAGCAGGAAGAGCAGTTTGAGGTTAAGGCCGAGAAAAGGATAGAAGAAAAGTCTGAGCCTAAACCTAAACCAAAACCAGAACCCCAAGCCCAACCGGTTGTTGAGCAGATAGCAAGGGAGCGGGAAGTCATCTCTACATTAAGAGTAGATGTGTCGAGAATAGATAAAGTGATGGACCTTGCCGGCGAAATTGTGCTCGCAAGAAACAGGCTTCTTAATCTGGCATTAAAACTCGATATGAGATATTCTGGAGATGACAATGTGGAAAGCCTTGTTGAAACTACAGGCTTTTTAGACAGAGTGACATCTGACCTTCAGCTTGCTGTTATGAAAATGAGAATGCAGCCCATACAGAAGGTCTTCGGCAAATTTCCGAGAATGGCGAGGGACCTTTCAAAAAACCTCGGCAAAGAAATAGACCTTGAAATTTTCGGTGAAGATACAGAGGTGGATAAAACGGTTATAGAAAGCATTGGAGACCCGCTTGTTCACATTATAAGAAACTCGATAGACCATGCAATAGAATCGCCTGCTGATAGGGAATTAAAGGGAAAGCATAGAAAAGGAAGGATAATAATCAGCGCTTACCAGAAAGGCACGCAGATAGTTATAGAGGTATCCGATGATGGAAAAGGAATAGATGTGGAGTCTGTTAAGAGGAAGGCATTGTCAAAAGGCTTGATAACAGAAGAAGAAGCGATAAGAATGTCTGATGATGCGGCAATAAATCTGATTTTTTTACCCGGATTTTCTACAAAAGAGACATCAACCGAACTGAGCGGCCGCGGTGTCGGCATGGATGTGGTCAGGACAAATGTTGCCAAACTCAACGGCTATGTTGAAGTAATAACCCAAAAAGATATCGGAAGCACATTTAGAATTAGCCTTCCTCTCACGCTTGCAATAATACAGGCAATGATGGTGAAGATAGGTGGTGAATTTTATGCAATTCCACAGACGATGATAGAGGAGACTCTCAGGGTAAAGAAGAATGAAATAAAGGATGTAACAGGACAAAAAGTTTTGACTATACGCGGAAAGGTGTTGCCAATTTTCGATATGCCCGAGGTGCTTGGAATACGCAATAGATCCGAAGCAGGACATGATAATAGTTATGTGCTTGTAGTAACAGTTGGCGACAGGAGATTTTGCATATCTGTCGATAAGCTTTTAGGTCAGGAAGAGATTGTCATCAAGGCCATCAGTGGCATAGAATCAGAGGAGTGCGGTATATTAGGAGCTACAATAACAGGCGACGGCAGGGTTGTCTTAATCCTTGACCTTGCTGTAATTTCACGCGGGATATTTAAAATGAGCAAGTAAGCAATTAACTGTATTTAGCAAATTTTAAGCTTTGGACAGGCGAGACGCCTGTCCAACTGTTGTAATCTATTGAAAATAAAAGCTTTTAGATTCAGTAGGTCAGGCGTCTCGCCTGACATTAAAAGTATTATTTTTCAATAAGTTATAAATTTTTGCTAAACTACAGTTAAATAAGTAAATAAGTAAATAATAACTTAACATGGGAGGATATATGCAGTATATAGGTTTTATTATGAACAGCAATGAATACACAATCCCGATATTAAAGGTGCAGGAGATTATTAATATGCCACAGGTCACAAAAATGCCCCAGACGCCCTATTATATCGAGGGAATTACGAATTTACGCGGGAGGGTAATACCCATAGTCAATCTAAAAAAACTGGTAGGTCTGAACGGCGGCGATTCCATAGGAGAAAAGGTAATAGTCATTACAAGCGGACGGATTACCTTTGGTGTTCTGGTAGATGGTATAACAGGAGTTGTTAACATAAAAGACTCCGAGATAGAGCCGACAGAAAATATAATGAAGTCTCATATAGATCAGGTTACGGGCGTTGCAAAGGTAGATGACAGGCTGATTACTATTTTAGATACAAAGAAGCTTATTCCGGTAGAAGATATGAGCATTTTTGAAGAAGAGGGGTCCCCAGAAAGTCAGAGACTTTCTGGGGTACAAGAGGTATTTGAAGTAAAAGAGGCGGGCGATAAGGTCGAGGTTGTGAAGAAAATAGAGGGGATAGGTGGAGAGATGGTTGTTAAAGAAGTGTTGGATGCAAAAGACTTTTTCGAGAAAAAAGGTATAAGCTCTACCGATCCAAGATATGCCCTTCTTGACGATATGGTCGGTTTTATGAATGCCATAGCGAGCCAGGATTACAAGAAGGCTGACGAGGCCATCCAGAAGATAATGAGTAAAGGACAGAGCGATCTTTTTAAAGAGGTTGGAAAGGTTACGAGAAAACTTCACGATGCTATAAAGAGTTTCAAAGAGGCTATAGATCCGAGGCTTAAAGACATGGCAGTAACGGATATGCCCAGCGCTATAGACAAGCTTCAGTTTGTTATAGATAAGACCGAAGATGCAGCAAATAAGACATTGAATATAGTTGAAAAATATGTACTCGAAATGGATGACCTTGCCTCGCACATAAGAAATCTCAAGGAGCCTGAAAAATCCGTAACTTATTTAAAAGACTTTAAGAACAGCCTTGAGAATGATTTGACAGAAATACTTACTGCCCAGTCCTTTCAGGATATTACAGGACAGACAATAAAGAAGGTGATTAAACTTGTTGGGGAAATAGAGGAAGAGCTTGTGAAACTGATAGCAACCTTTGGGGTAAAGATAGAGCATGGGATGAAAGCAGAAGTGGTAACGCCTGAAAAGGTCTCGCAGGAAGATGTGGATGACCTTCTGAAGGAGTTCGGATTTTAGGAGGGAATTTTTATGGATGATTATGTTACGAAAAAGGATTTTAAAGAATTTAAACAAGAGATAAAAGAAGAATTCAGGAGACACACAGGGATTCTTTTAGAAGAGTTTCAGAAGAACATTGGATTTGTTATTGACCAGCAGCAGGATACGAGAAGGGATATATCCGAACTAAAAATGGATGTATCCGAGCTAAAACAGAAGACAGATAGATTAGAGAATAAAGTGGATATAATCCATAGCGAGTTAATTGCCCACAGGAACGATACAGAAATTCACGCAGTACAAGTAAAACGGAAGCGTAAGTAGTAATATATTCGTTTTAGGAGAGTTTATGGTAAAGGTTTTAATTGTTGATGATTCGGCATTCATGAGGAATGCCCTTGCTAATATGCTGTCCTCTGATCCGGAGATCCAGATAGTTGGCAAAGCAAGAGACGGGCTTGAGGCAATAGGGCTTGTGGAAAAGCTGAAACCGGACATCGTAACTATGGATGTTGAAATGCCGAGAATGGATGGTATCACTGCACTGAGGCATATAATGGAGAAGAATCCTGTTCCGGTAATTATGGTAAGTTCTATTACCACAGAGGGAGCAAAGGTTACACTCGATGCTCTTGACTTGGGCGCTGTGGACTTTATACCCAAAAACCTCTCCGACCTTTCTATAAACATTGTGAAAATAAGAGAGATATTACTTGACAAAATAAAGCAGATAGCCAGAAAAGGCATTGTAAAAAAACGCATCAGGCCTGCAATAGCGCCAAAGGCAATAGAAATTCCTAAATCAATGCCTGTGAGGACAACAGGAGAACGCAGGATAAACATGGTGTCCATAGGAACTTCTACCGGCGGGCCGAAGGCTCTTCAGGAGATAATCTCCAAACTGCCAAAGGATTTTCCCACGCCTATTGTCATAGCCCAGCATATGCCTCCAAACTTCACAGGCCCCTTTGCAGAGAGGCTGAATCAGCTCAGCCAGATTGCTGTAAAAGAGGCGGAAGAGGGAGAGCCTCTAAAAAACGGTGTTGCATATATAGCGCCAGGCAGGGGCCATATGAGGGTAAAAAGGCTGAGAGGTATAGAGACCGTCATTACAATTTCAGAAAATAAAGAGGAGTTTATTTATCGTCCATCTGTTGATGCCCTTATGTTTTCTGTAGCGGAATTTTTTCCGGGCAGGGCTTTGGGAGTAATGCTTACAGGCATGGGAAATGATGGAGTTAAGGGGCTTTCTGAATTAAAAAAGACAGGCGGAAGGATATTTGCCCAGAACGAAGAGACATGCGTTGTCTATGGAATGCCAAAGGCGGTTGTAGATGCAGGCATTGCAGATAAGGTGTTGTCTATAGAAGAAATGGCAGGAGAGATTATAAATGCTGTATAGAAGGGGGTAATATGAATTTATTGTCAGGCTTGCTGTCTATCAGTCTCAGAAAAAAGGTCTTGATGGGATATATTTTTATGAGCGTGTTGATAGTTGGCATAATAGGGCTCATAGGCATTAATTTCATGAGCATCAAGTCTAAATACGACTCAATGATTGCCATGAGCAATGACATCCAGCTTATAACCCAACTCAGGGCTGACATCAATGGAATCAGGGCGGCATTTTTGAGGATGGCAATAGCAAAGGACCCCGATGTTTGGGAACGCCAAAAGGGTGTCATCAATTCTATTTCCGAAGATATCGATAAAAACATATCAAAGCTAAAAAGGGGATTTTATAAAGAAAAAATAGAGGATATGGAAAAGACACTGAATCCTTTTAAGGACACGATTTCAAAAGAACTTGTGCCCCTTGTAAAAGACGGCAAGGTCAGCGATGCCCTAGAGATTCTCGGAACAGTTCAGGCAGAGAGGTCTAGGGAGTTTATGGGTATTGCCAATGAAATTATAGAGTCTTCAAAAAAAGAATTTGCAAATAACATGGCGGAAATAGAAAGACAAGTCAAAGCAACCGTAACCACAGTGATAGTTATTGTTCTCGTAGTTTTTTCTGCGGCATTTGTGTCTTCTTTCTGGTTTATAAACAAGTATGTAATAGGTGTTTTGAAGGATATTAGTTCATCTGCCGAAAGAGTGGCACAAGGAGACCTTACGGCTAAGATTGAATCAAAGACTGGTGATGAGTTTGGACATGTAGCACGCGATGTTACCAATATAGTAAAAGGAATGCGATACATTATGAGGGATATAGCAAATAAGACAGTGTATATTCTTAAAGATGCCACCAGCCTTAAACTTTACGGTAAGGATGTATCCCGGAAGGTTGATAAAGACATCGAAAGGACATCTGCTGCTGCAACAGCCACCGAAGAAATGACAGCCACAATAGGCGATATAGCCAGAAATATTCATACGGTGTCTCAGGCAGCAGAGACTGCAAAAGGCGCCTCTTCCAAAGGCAAGGGCATGACCGGCGAAACCGTATTATCAATAGACGGGGTAAACAGCCAGATAGAAAAGGCATCCGGCAAAGTTAGGGATCTTGCCGGTTTTACAAAGAAGATTGATGAGATAGTGCTTATGATAAAAGATATTGCAGACCAGACAAACCTGTTGGCGCTTAATGCAGCAATTGAAGCTGCAAGGGCAGGCGAGCAGGGCAGGGGCTTTGCTGTTGTAGCTGATGAAGTTAGAAAACTTGCACAGAGAACGGCAAATGCTACATCCGAGATAAACAATATACTGAGCGCAATCCATAACGGAACTGTAGATGCTACCAGCATGATGGATATTGCTGTGGACAAGGCGAAGGCCACTACTGATATAGCGCGGCGGCTTGATGAAGCATTTGGTGAAATTTATTTGAGTTTTGAAAAGGTTTCAGATATGGTGCACCAGGTGGTCACCGCATCTGAGGAGCAATCTGCTACTGCCACCGAGATATCGAGCAATCTTACTAATATAGCAGAAGACGCAAGAGATAGCTCTAAGACAGTAAAGGAAATGGCATCATCATTTAATAAATTTGCCTCAAATGCAAAAGAATTTCTCAGCCTGCTTCACAGGTTCAGCGATCCTAAAATGAAAATAGGCATAATTAAGGCTGATTATGTAATGTGGCTTAACAGGATTATGGATCTCATAGACTTAAAAGAAACAGCGATAACATCCGATGATTTGCAGGCTGACAAGTCGAGGATGGGAAAATGGTATTATGGAGAAGGCAAAGAGATGTTTGGCAGACTCAACGCATTCAGGGAACTGCAAGCGCCCCACAATAAGCTTCATGAATTAGGATTGAAGGCATACGGGGCAGCGAAAACAGACAACAGGGAGACGGTTAAAGGGTGTATAGCGGAGTCGGTGAAACTTGTTGATGAAATTATATCTATGCTTGCAAAAATCGAGGATGAGGCGTAAGCCTTTAAAGACAGTAACAAGTAACAAGTAACAAGTAACATTAAAGAGGTTCTTTCTCAAACTGAGTGGGTAACATATTAGGAATCCTCCCCTTTAGAAGGGGAGGATTCCTAACTAACCTCCCCTTCTAAAGGGGAGGTTAGGAGGGGTTTTATAACAGAGATATTCAATAGGACCGACCAGATGGCTAAGCGGAAGGCGTTAAGAAGTAATATGCCTTTGGCAGAAGTTATTTTGTGGAGCAGATTAAAGGGCAAGCAAATGGAAGGCTATAAATTCAGAAGGCAGTATAGTATCGGACATTTTGTAGTTGATTTTTACTGTATAGCTTTGCGATTAGCCATAGAAGTTGAAGGGGATTCTCATTATGCTGAAAATGAACAACTATATGATACGGAAAGGCAGAAGCAGATTAAAGCTTATGGCATTGAAGTTTTAAGATTCACTAATAGAGATATATATGAGAAATTAGAGGGAGTATTGTTAAATATAGCAGAGCGAATTAAGCAAATTACCACCCCTACCCCTCCTTATAAAGGAGGGGACTTACCCACTCAATATGAGAAAGAACCAATAAAGACAGTAACAAGTAACGAGTTAAAGACTGAAGACTGTCGTCTATTAGACTTCTCGTTACTCGTTACTATAAACTTGTTACTGTCGTTAACAAGTAACTTATGACTTTAATAGGTAACATAAGGGTAAAACTTTCGGATTTGATTTTTTCATTTTCCAGGGCGCTTGATTTTGTAAATCCGGCAATGACGAACCATCATATGAGGGTTGCGATTATTGCAAGCGAGATTGCAAAGGAGTTCGGGGTATCACGCCAGGAAATAGTGGACATATTTCTTGCGTCAACACTGCATGACATAGGCGCATTTTCTTTGAAGGACAGGCTTACAACTCTGGAGTTTGAAGTCAAAAACCCTCAACTTCACGCAGAGAGAGGATATGTGCTTCTTAAGGATAAGGGGCTGAATATCTTCAGTGATATTGCAAGGATTATTCGTTATCACCATACACCGTGGGAAGGAGGCAGGGGCAGCTATTTTTTATCTAACGCGGGCGATGAAAAAATTCCGGCAGGCTCTCACATTATTCATTTAGCTGACAGAATAGAGGTTCTTATAGATAAACAGCGCGACGCTTTGAGCCAGAGCAAGCGTATTGTTGAAGTGATCAAGGCGCGTTCAAATAAGGCATTTATGCCGGAACTCGTTTCTGCATTTGAAAGTCTATCAGCTAAGGAGTATTTCTGGTTTGACGCAGCCTCGCCGGAAATAGACCAGATTGTATCGGACAGAAGCCTTCTTCCAGAAGTGGATCTGGATATCGACAGTCTCTTGAAAATATCCGGACTTTTCAGCCATATCATAGATTACAGGAGCCCGTTTACTGCAGTCCATTCTGCAGGCGTAAGCGCTGTAGCGACATTGCTCGCACAGATGATAGGATTTTCGGATATAGAATGCAAGCTGATGTCTGTTGCAGGCTATCTTCACGATATAGGCAAACTGGCTGTCCCCGCTGAGATACTCGAAAAACCTGCTAAGCTTTCTGTTGAAGAGTTTAATGTTATGAAGAGTCATGTTTATCACTCCTACAGAATACTCAAAACAGTAGCCGGATTTGATATAATTAATTTATGGGCATCGTTTCATCATGAAAGGATTGACGGCAACGGTTATCCGTTCCATTTAAGCGGAGGCGAACTGTCTATAGGTTCCAGGGTTATGGCAGTAGCTGATGTGCTTACTGCCCTTACAGAAGACAGGCCTTACAGAAAAGGCATATCAGGTGAAGATGCATTGAAGATAATAGAGGATATGGCAAAAAACAACAATCTCGACCAGAGTATTGTAGGCATTGCCGGTATATATTTCCGTCATCTTAACGATATTCGCATAAATGCTCAGAGCAAGGCAGCAGCGGAATATATGGCCGTAAAGCAGTTTATGGGATAGTTTAATAAGGGCAGGGAGTAAACAATGAAAGAAGATACTTTAGAGAAGATTATTCTTGAAACAGTTGACATCCAGAGCCTTCCGCCTGTGGCAATGAAGGTTCTGCAGCTTATGAATAACGAGTGTTCATCCGTTACTGAACTTGAAAAGATTATCTCCATGGATCAGGCATTTTCCACAAGACTTTTGAGAATAGCAAACTCACCTTATTACGGAAGGGGAAGGCGTGTAGATACCGTTTCTACAGCGATAATACTTATAGGTTTCAATACCATGAAGAGCCTTGTTATAGCCGCCTCGTTGAAGGATCTTCACAGGAAGTTCGGGCTTTTCGAGCAGAGGCTTTGGGAACACAGCCTTGGCGTGTCTATTGCCGCTTCCCTTATTGCTACAGAGACAAAAATGCTTCAGCCGGAGGAGGCCCTTGTTGCAGGGCTGATTCATGATGTTGGAAAGACAGTCCTTAATAACAGCATACCGGAATCTTATTCCCTGGTTATCGAAAGGGCATATGAAGAAGGATTGCCTTTTTTGGAGCTTGAAGAGCAGATGCTCGGCTTCAATCACTGCAATGTCGGAGGGCTTATAGCACGGAAATGGAAACTGCCTAAAAACCTCGAAGTTGTCATAGAATACCACCATTCCGAAACTTTTCCGGCATTTGAAGAAAGCAATTTTGAAGTTGCGTGCGAAATTATAAAAATGGCCGATGCCATTTGCCTTAATTTAGGAATAGGTTTCAAAAGAACAGTGAACATATCCGATATTGGCATCGAAGGTCTCGGAATTTCCACCGGGAGTTTTGTTAGGCTCCAAGATGAGGTAAAACGCATTTATGCCGAGCAAAAGACACAATTAATGGTGTAAAGGATTTTATTCTTTCCCCGATAAAAAAACTAAGATGGCAAGGGATGAAGGGATAAATGAGGTCTATAGAATATCGCCCCTCCGCGGCACAGGAACCCCGTTTGTGTTTCCGAAACACCAAGCTTTAAAAAAGGCAAAAAAGAAAAAGGAAAAAGAAGAGCCTCAGACTAAAGAAGAAAAGACTGGCAGCGTGGACATAAAGGTATAAATTTCCTACCTACAGGAAAAGTTTTCCCACCGAAGTAGTTCATAGTTCATAGTTCATAATCCGTAATGAACCTCCCCGCCGCAGAGACGGCGGGGAATCCAGAAAAACACTGGATTGTCCTCCTCCGACTTGTTCGGGGGACAAGCCGGACAATGACAGACATACAGAAACAAGGACTCCCCACAGCAGAGACTATGGGGTATTAAAAATTTAATCAAGCAAAGCAGGCATGGCTACGGATTACGGTCATAGTTCATAATCTTTTACCATGAGCTATGAGCTATGAGCTAAATTGGCATCAATATTGCATACATAAATGATAAATCCATAAATAAATCTGTAAAAAGGACTGATTAAATGTACAAAGGAATGTATATAGCGATGACAGGTGCAAGGCTGAGGAGTCATGAAATGGACAGTGTCGCCAATAATTTGGCTAATGTCAGCACACCTGGCTATAAAAGAACATCTTTTTCATCTCGTCTTTATCCGTTACTTGAGGGAAGACCGGAAGAACCCCGTGCCATTTATCATAATGCAAGGGCAATGGCACATTTCGGCGAATACAGGATTGACATGTCGCAGGGTACTGTAAGAACTACAGGAAATCCGCTTGACCTTGCAGTCAATGGAGAGGGCTTTTTTGTTGTTGAAAGCAGAGGAAATCTTTTTTACACCCGTAACGGTGCTTTTAGCAGGGATGAGAATGGCTTTCTAACCACTTTGAAAGGGCAGAAGGTGTTGGATACAGAAAATATGCCGATCAGAATACAAGGCAATGATATAAATATATCTGCTAACGGCACTGTATATGTTGACGGCAGCCTTGCAGGTAGGCTTAAACTCGTAAGCATTAATAATGTTCAACCTATTGGGGATTCATTGCTTTCAGGCAACGAAATAGGGACTGCCAGGGGGCAGGTATTGCAGGGCAGTATAGAAATGTCAAATGTTAATCCTGCCAGAGAAATGATAGGCATAATACTTGCACTAAGACAATATGAGTCAGCCAGAAGAGTAATTCAAAGCTTTGACCAACTGGCACAAAGGACAGTTACAGAGATAGCAAGGGTATGAAACCGTTATTCGTTACTTGTTACTCGTTAACAACGAATAACAAGTAACGAATAACTAATAACGGAGGTTAGAAATGGTGAGGTCGCTTTTTACAGCAGCAACAGGGATGCATGCACAACAGATTAATGTAGATGTTATATCCAATAATCTTGCTAATGTAAACACAGTGGGTTTTAAAAGAAGCAGGGCTGATTTTCAGGACCTGCTTTACCAGACAATAAGAGCGCCTGGTGCCCCAGCAGGCGAGGGAGTGCATCTACCAACTGGATTACAGGTAGGGCTTGGTGTTAAACCTGTTGCTGTTCAAAAGCTCTTTACACAGGGTGATTTTATTAATACAGGCAACAACCTTGACCTCGTTATAGAAGGAGACGGTTTTTTTCAGATAACAAGGCCTGACGGAACCACAGCATATACAAGAGCCGGTGCATTTAAACTTGACAGGGAGGGCAGGATTGTGACTTCAGATGGTTATCCACTTGAGCCATCAATTACCATTCCTCCAGATGCAACTAAAATTACCGTAGCTTCTGACGGACGCGTAAGTGTGCTTCAGGCAGGCGCTGCCACACCGGTTGAGATTGGCACTATTGAAACAGCAAGGTTTGTAAATCCATCAGGACTTTTAGCAATAGGTAAAAATTTATTTCTTGCAACAGATGCATCAGGCGACCCAGCAACTGGTGCGCCCGGAGCTGATGGTCGCGGCGCTATAAATCAGGGGTTTCTTGAAATGTCTAATGTTAATGTTGTTGAAGAACTGGCAAACCTGATAATTGCGCAGAGGGCATATGAGCTTAATTCAAGGGTTGTTCAGGCGTCTGATGAAATGGCACAGACAGCTGCTATGTTGAGGAGATAACATGAAAAACAGTAACGAGTCTATAGTAACGAGTAACGAGTCAGATAATTCAAAATTTAACCCCGAATCAAGTTCGCAAAATTCAAAACATAACTCGTTACTCGTTACTCGTTACTCGTTACTGTTTTTTTGTTACTCGTTACTGTTTTTCTGGCTACTGGCTGCTTCAGCGATGGCCGGTCAACAAGGCTTAATGGACAATATCAGGAAGGCAATAGCGAAGGAACTTGGCAATACGGTTTCTGGCGAGGTAGAGATTGATAGAGTGCGTGTAATAAGGGGAAGCGGCAATCTCCAAAACATAGAAGATCATCGGGTTATAAGTGTAGTGATGAACGGTTATAGCGGAAGAAATAGGGCAGTTTTTTTGGTTCAACTATTGGACAGGCTTAATAGAAAACGCACTATTTCGGTTGAAGCGTCTTATGATGTGTTAGTTGATGTTTTTGTTACAGCAAGACCTATTGCAAGAGGCGAAACATTGAGAGATAATGATTTCTATGCTGTGAGACAGCGGAGTTCAAGACTGCCTGTAGGCGCATTGCTTAGGAGTCAAGATATTATTGGAAAGTCTTTGAAAACAAATATTGGACAGGGAGTTGTTTTAAGGGCTAATCATGTGACAGAGGAGCAGATAGTTAGAAGAGGGCAGAGGGTTAATGTTGTAATTGAAGGAGACAATATAGTTATAACGACTCGGGGAGTGTTGAGAAGAAATACAGCAATTGGAGATGCCGCAAATGTGTTAACTGACAACTCAAAGAAGGAAATAAGCGGCGTCCTTGTGTCAGAAGATACAGTGAGGGTGCAGCTATGAAGGACAGAAGCCAGAAGCCAGAAGCCAGAGCAGAAGAGCAGAAGTGCAGAAGTGCGATACTTACATTATGGAATAAGTTATTTTCATTAAAAAGCTTCTGGTCTTCTGGTCTTCTGGTCTTCTGCTCTATGCTGTTTTCTGTCCTTTCGGGTTGTGCTGGGCTAAAAGATGCTCGTGAAATAAAAAGCGCCCCTATGCCTTCTAAATATATTGAAATGCCTAAACCTGAAAGGGCAGTGCATATATCTGAAGGCTCTCTCTGGGTAAATAGGGCATCATTTTATGAAGACAGAAGGGCGCGCAGGGTGAATGACCTTGTGACAGTATTGGTTAATGAGAGATCAGTAGCATCAAAAAGAGCTGCTACTGATGTAGGCAGAGAATCATCTGCAGACTACAGACTTACTGACTTTTTTGGCATGAATACGGATTTTGGTATTAATAATATACCTATGGTTGGCGGTAGATTTTCACCGACTGTAAGGGGGCAGGCAAGATCAGAATTTGATGGCGAGGGTGATACCAGAAGAGAAGGCAGACTTATAGGAACAATTACTGCAACGGTAGTGGAAGTGCTTCCTAATTCCAACTTAGTAATAGAATCCAGGAAAGAAGTTGTAGTGAATAATGAAAAAGAGATACTGGTATTAAAGGGTATTGTCCGACCTGATGATATATCTCATAACAACACGGTTTTTTCTCAATATGTGGCAAATGCCCAGATATACTTTGTGGGCGATGGAGTTTTAGGCGACAAGCAATCCCCAGGATGGCTCGTGAGGTTTTTAGATAAAGCATGGCCGTTTTAGTTAAGTGAGAAGTAAGAAATAAGAAGTAGGAAGTGAGGTAGAAAGTGAGAAATAGTGAAAAAGAAGAAATAGTGAAAAAGAAGTCAAAAATTGCTTTCAAAAAGAAAAGCATTAAGGTTGTCTTTATTTATTTCTTCTTGCTTTTTGCTTCCTATTTCCTACTTCCTGCTTCTGCTCATGCCGAGCGAATTAAGGACATCGCAAATTTTTATGGAGTAAGAGAAAACAAACTCATTGGTTATGGTATAGTCGTAGGTCTTGGTGGAACTGGAGATAGAGATGGAGCGCATACACTTCAGCCCTTTGCAAATATGCTGACCAGAATGGGTGTCAGTGTAAGCCCGGCTGACTTGAGAGGCAAGACAAGAAATATTGCCTCAGTAATTGTAACCGCAAGATTCCCTGCAATGGTAAGGCCGGGCTCAAGGATTGATGTGCAAGTGTCTTCTATAGGCGATGCCAAAACTCTTCAGGGAGGCACTCTTTTGATGACACCTTTAATGGGTCCTGACGGCAATGTATATGCAGTAGCACAGGGGCCGGTTTCAATTGGCGGCTTTCTGGCAGGAGGAAGGGGGGCAGAAATCATAAGAAACCATCCAAATGTAGGCACAATACCAAATGGTGCAATTGTAGAAAGAGAAGTGCCTGTAGACTTAAATAGAAAAGACAGATTAGACCTGTTATTGGCATCTCCTGACATCACTACTGCCAAAAGAGTAGCCGACGGCATAAATAAGCGTCTAAATGGAATGTTTGCCAGACCTGAAGGACCGTCTGTGGTTTCTATAGTTGTTCCCGATGCATTCAAAAACAGGGTTGTGGAGTTGATGTCTAATATTGAACTTGTAGAGGTTGAAGTGGATACCTCTGCAAGGGTTGTTGTAAACGAGAGAACCGGCACAGTTGTTATTGGCGATAATGTCCGCATAAATCCTGTTGCTGTAGCGCACGGTGCGCTTACCATTACAATTAAAACTCAATTTGAAGTGTTTCAGCCTCTTCCACTTGCTCCGCCTCCGGGAGAGGTGGTAATTATACCAAGGATTGAAGTGCTTGCTGAAGAACAAGAAGCACCTCTTATGGAGGTGAGCGGAGCTACCATAGGCGAGCTTATAAGGGCATTAAATGCACTTGGCGTGACTCCAAAAGATCTTGTAGCGATATTGCAGGCGATTAAGGCTACAGGTGCTTTAAGGGCCGAACTGGTTATAATGTGATAACCTCAAAGCTTCAAACTCAAAACTTCAACATTGACTCGTCATCCACCAGCCATCAGTCGTCACTAAAAGATGACCCAAATGTTATTGCAAAAAAAATAGAGACTTTATTTTTAAACAAGTTTTTAAAAATAATGTTTGAACAGACATCTTTTGGACAAGACAAAACTGTGTCAACTTATCTGCCATTTATAACATCACAGATAGCCGAATCCCTCGCTGAAAGCGGCAGAGGAATAGGAATAGGTGAGTTTTTATCTAATCCCCAACCCCTACAACCCCTAATTCCTAATCCCAAAAACTTAATCCCCGATTCTTTAAAATTTATAATGCCGGTTAACGGCAGAATAACATCAGGGTTTGGCTTGAGACATGACCCTATTAACGGCGAGCTTCGCCCTCACGGCGGCATAGACATAGCTGTTTCAGAGGGAACGGCTATAAGAGCTGCTGCCTCCGGCAGGGTCGTTTTCAGCGGTTTTTCAAGAGGATATGGCAATACAGTAATAATAGAACACGAAAATGGACTATCAACGCTTTATGCCCATAATTCAGCTAATCTTGTAAAGGTAGGTGATATTGTAAATCAAAATAGCATTATTGCTCTTTCAGGCTCTACGGGAAGGTCAACAGGGCCTCACCTTCACTTTGAGGTGAGAAAAGGCGGAACCCCCATAGATCCGATGGACATAATAGTTAGGAGGGATGATGAATATGTTCCGGACAGGGGTTAACTTTTACGCAGATCCTCCGATATAATATAGTGAGGAGGGAAATTTAAGTAGATAAGTATTTAAGGGATCAAGAAAAACCCTTAACACCTTAACTACTTAACCCCTTAACTACTTATTAAAATAAGGAGGATAAGACAATGATTGAAAGAATTGAGACTATCGGGCCGAATATACAGGCCACAGAAAAAACGAGGGAGAGAAGCGGTGGAGAGAGAGGAGATGAGGTATTAACAAAAGATCAGGTAACGATTTCAGAAAGGGCAAAGGATATAGGAAGACTTCAGGTTGATGTCAGCAAGGTCCCTGAAATTAGGTCTGACAGGGTACAAGAACTGCAAAACGCTATTAATGCCGGCACCTACAATATCAGGGGTGAGGCGGTAGCAGGCAAATTTATAAGGGAGGCAATAATTGACACACTTATATGAAGAATTGATTGATGTGCTGGAAAAAGAATTGACGCTTTGTGTCCAACTAATTGAATTGCTACAAAAAGAAAAAGATGTGATAGTCAGTCTTAACCCAAAGGCTCTGGAATTATTGCTTTGTGATAAAGAGCTAATAACAGCCAAGATAAGGGTATGTGATGAGACGAGAGACCGCATACTTAATTCCCTCGGGTTTAAGGGCAGGACAATAACAGAGATTGCTGCAGAAGCAGAGGGCATCTATAGAGATAGACTATCAGACATGGCATCAAGGTTTACCGCAGCCATACAAAGCATATCGGAACTAAACAGATTTAATAGTCTATTAATAGAGAGGTCGCTTTATTACATAAAGACTTCTTATAATTTTCTTTATTCATTCGACATAGCCCCTAAACAAAAAGTATCAATGGAGGCCTGATGCCTGTAATAGGTTTATTTGACATAGGCAGGACCACACTGCTGGCTACAAGAAGGGCGCTTGATACAACAGCCCATAATGTAGCAAATGCTGCAACTCCTGGATATACAAGACAGGAGGCTATGCTTGAAAACATTCCTTCCGGCACAATGATCGGCACAGGTGTGTCGGGCAAGGGAGTAAGGATTATAGAAGTGAGAAGGATGTATGATGCCTTTACAAGCCTTCAGTTGATGAATGAAAAATCAAACCTTTCATACTGGAATACATATAACAAGGGTGTTATAAAAATAGAGAATATATTTAACGAGGCACGGGATACAGGAATAAGTCCTGCCATTACAGGCTTTTTCAACTCATGGCGTGAGGTAGCGCAGAATCCACAAGGGCATACAGAGCGCACATTATTGATTAAAAATGCCGAATTCCTTTCTTTGCGAATAAACATGGCATATAAGTCTCTTAATGACCTACGTTCTGAGATATTTAAAAGCAGTGTGAGCCTTGTTAATGAGGTTAACAGTATTACTTCAAGAATTGCGGATTTGAATGAAAAAATTGCGTCTTCTCCCGGAGCGCTTGATTTAAAGGATCAAAGAGATCATCTCCTTGAAAGGCTGAATCAGATAGCAAAGGTTACAACCTTTGAAGATAATGTGGGAAGGTATAACATTCTTATAGGCGGGACACCGCTGGTTGATGGCGGAAAGGTTTACAGGATGAGTGTTTCAACCGATGTAAACGACAACATGCAGTTTTTTGTTAATCTGCCTGATGAGATGAGGAATGTTACAAATCACATAGCAGGCGGTGAATTAAAGGCTAATCTTGATTTAAGGGAAAATAAAATCAATGACTTTATGCATAGATTAAATGCCTTTGCCATTAATCTTTCAGATACCATAAACCTTCATCACAGACGGGGATTTGGATTGGACGGTATAGGTGGGAGAAATTTTTTTAATCCTCTGGTGTCCATAACAGACCCCATCGGAGGAGGAACAGTAACCTCTGTTAGCGTAGTTGATGTAGGGCTATACAGCAGAAATATAAACAAGCAATATAGAATTGATTATAACACTACAGGTGGTGCGGGATATCAACCGGAAGGCACACCCCCTATTTTCTGGAGGGTGCAGGAATCAACCGATGGTGGTGCCACATGGACGACTATTGATCCTACTGTTCCTACGAATGTAGCTTTAGCAGTTGGTACAGATTTTAGGACACTGACATTTAACGGCATAATGGTCAGAATAGACGGTGCTCCGGGAGCTCTGATAATACCGGGCGGCGAGAGATTTGATATCAATCCCAGACTGCATGCTGCACAGGAGCTTGGAGTGGCTTTTTCAGACCCGACAAGGGTTGCAGCGGCTTTGGATGGAACGATGCTCCCTGGTGACAATAGAAATGCAAGGGCTATAGCAGACCTTATAAATCAGCCGATTATGGCAGGAAGAAGCACACCGGTTGATTTTTATCGCTCTATGGTAGCAGATGCCGGAGTAGAGGCAATGTCTGCAAAAACGAGTCTGAGATTTTATAACACCCTTGTTGAAGAGCTTGAAAGGAAAAGACAGGAGATTTCTGGAGTCAGCCTTGACGAGGAGGCTGCCAATCTCATTAAATTTCAGAAACTATTTGAGGCAGCAGCAAGGATGATAAGAGTTGCTGACGAACTCCTTACAACATTGATTAATATGACTGGAAGGTAATAGCGTGAAGCGTGGAGCGCCAAGCGTTGAGCGTTATGGAGGCATAAAATGAGAATAACTATGCAGATGTTTTATGACAGGTTTATCTCTGATATGCAGAAAAATATGGAGGCTATTTTCAGAAGCCACGAACAGCTTTCCACTGGCAAGAGGATTAATAGGCCATCGGATGACCCTACTGCAATGTCAAGGGTTGTAGGTTATAAGACCCAAATATCTGCTATAGATCAATCTAAAAGGGCTATAAATACAGCAAAGGATTCCGTGGAGAGTATGGAGTCAGCCATGAGAAACCTGAATGGTATTATAACGAGGGCAAGGGAATTGGCAATAAGAGGCGCTACCGGAAGCGTGGATGCAGGAGCCAGGAGAATGATAGCATCAGAGGTTGACGCATTGCTACAAAGCGCTATTGGAATTGCAAATACAAGGGTTGGAGAAAGATATATTTTTTCGGGATTTCAATCTAATGTAGCCCCAATTGATGCTAGTGGCGCATTTGCTACAGACAATAATCCTGTAAGTATAGATATATATGCAGGTATTACAGTGCAAATCAATATGCCTGCAAATAGAGTTTTTAATGACGCTACGCCTCTTATGACGACCGCGCCTCCTTATGACACCGCCGCCGGTACATTTGTCCTGCAGGCTCTTAATACCTTAAGTCTTGCCCTTAAGGGAAATGATGTGGGTATAATACAGCAATCGCTTACCAATCTGGACAGTGTCTCAGGCAGAGCCTTAGAAGCTATAGGGGAGATTGGAGCCACACTGAATAAAATCAATACTATTGAAAAATACCATAATGACAGAAACCATAACCTCAATACATACCTGTCTAAAGATATGGATGCCGATATTGCGAGAGTAGTAAGCGAAATGGCGCAGAGGCAGACAGCGCTGGAAGGATTGAGGACAGTAGCAACAGAATTCCTGCGAACAAGCCTTTTTGATTTTATTAGATGAAGCCAAAAATAATAAAAAATGCTCGTTTTAACAAGAAAAACTGATCAAGCAATAAATATCGGCGATGATATAAGGCTAAAAATTATCGAAATAGGCAACGGCTTTGTGAAAATCGGGATTAAAGCGCCGAAGGATTTGCCTATTTACAGGGAAGAGTTGTATGAAAAACTCAAGCAGTTTAATGTGGAAGCGGCAAAGCAGGATGTAGATAAACTTAAAGATTTTCTTGAAATAAAAAAAGATTAGTCAATTAAGTAAATAAGTAAATAACTCAATAACTCAATAACTCAATAACTCAATGACTAATAGCTGGAGGCGTGATGAAAATAAACACAACGAGGTTCGGGGAAATCACAATAGATGGTTCCGGGATTATTGATTTCCCGCTCGGACTTCCTGGCTTTCAGAATTTAAAAAGATTTTTTCTTCTG
This sequence comes from Nitrospiraceae bacterium UBA665, assembly GCA_002299835.1. Classification (GTDB taxonomy): domain Bacteria; phylum Nitrospirota; class Thermodesulfovibrionia; order Thermodesulfovibrionales; family Dissulfurispiraceae; genus UBA665. Next base: position 35,795 of record DBNT01000057.1, read on the forward strand.
GACTACAGGGATCCTATAAGGTGGCTGCATTCGGTTGATGACCCAGACATAGCCTTTATAGTTACGGAGCCATTTAATGTATTTCCTGATTATACTTTCATGCTTGATGACGAGACCGCAGAATTTCTAAAAGTGAAAGATCATAGAGATATAGTGGTTTTTGTTGTATTGGTGGTTACAGAAAATATATTAAATGCAAACTTGAAAGCACCGCTGATTGTTAATCTCAAAAACCTTAAGGGCGTGCAAATATTGCTTGAGGATGAGCAGTATTCTTTTAGGTCTCCGGTGTCTTCTCTGCAAAAAGAGACTCAAGATTCGTAAAAAGTTATTCATTACTCGCTATTCGTTACTCGTCCGACTAATAACTATTAGGTTCTTTCTCATTTCAAGTGGGTAACTTTCCCTAAAACAGAGATAGAGAATTGTTATCCCGTTAAATCCCCCTCCCCTTGCGGGAGGGGGCGAGGGGGAGGGGTAACCTTAAAGGTGAATTATTCACCCTCACCCTATC
>DBNT01000134.1 GCA_002299835.1 Nitrospiraceae bacterium UBA665
CTGCGTCTAAAGGCTTTTCAGCATACCTGCTATCCATATGTTAGAATGTTTTATTACGGATTAAAGGAGGAATTATGCCAGAGAGATTATTGATTGTAGATGATGAACCTGATATGTTGAAGCTTTTGAGTATGGTTATCGGGGAAAAGACAGATTATGAGGCTGTTACAACTAACAATCCTGTAGAGGCGTTAGAAATGGCTAAAAAAGGCGGTTTTGACCTTGTTATTACAGATCTGAAAATGCCAGGACTCGACGGAATTGAACTTTTAGAAGCTATTAAAGACATTAATGAAGACATCCCTGTTATTTTCATTACTGCCTACGGCACACTTGAATCAGCGGTAGAGGCCATGCAGAAAGGCGGTTTTGATTTTATTACAAAGCCCTTCAGAAAGGAGCAGATACTTTTTACCATTGAGAAGGCGATGAAGATGTCAAGACTTCAGAAGGAAAATAGGGAACTTAAAGAGCGGCTCAAAAAATCCGGCGGTTAGACCTTTGAAAGGTGGTCTCTGACAAAATCCTCAATGAACATATCGGTAATGGCATCGTTGTATAAAGCCATGTCAAGCTGTTTGGTATAGACTGTCAGCTTGCCGAGCGCCTCCAAAGTGCTTTCAATTGACGGCTGTTTGTATTTATTTATCACAGCATCAATCACATCTTCGCTTACATTCACATTGAAGTGCAGTTTTTTTAGGATTTCTTTTATAAGCCTTACCCTTCTCATCTTTCTGTCTATGGCAACACCACCACCTTTAAAGAAAAATTTTATATAATTGCTATTAATAGCATCGCCTGCATATGCCTCAACCATAGAGAAGTGGTATCCGAGCTTTATGCTGAAGTTCATATAATTTTTTGATATTATTGCAAAGCTTTTTTGTCCAACTTCTCTTAACTGGTCTTCTGATATAGACATAGGACGGGCTGCTGTGCCAGGTGCAGGTTTAGGCTTGGGCCATCTCATACTTTTTAAGCCCCTGATAAATGCAGAAAACGGTATTGATTCTATATCTTCAGGCAATGCCTTTTTTGAGTTTCCTTTAATACAGCCGTCCATATCTATTATATATACGCCGACCGGAATGCCTGCCTTAAGTTCAACCGGTTTTAGCCCTTTAATATCATGCCCTTGTCCTATTGTGAACATCTCTTGTTTAGACATTTCATGGGCAAACCGTATTATGTCGTGGAATGTTTTACAGTATTTAGGAGCAAAGTTTTCGCTGTCAGGGTCAATAAGATTCAATGGCACTATAAACTTAATCGCCTTTTGGAGTGTTTTAAAAAGGTGTGTGTCCTTAAAAAGCTCTTTAGGCTTTAAGGCATATTTAAGAAGTTCGCTGACTCTGCCTTCATATATGTTACAGTTAATAGCATCTACTGTTATCTCCTGCCCTTCTTTTAGTAGTGTTGTCGCTAACTCCGTATCAATTATAGTAGGAACATTATATTCTTTTGCCAGTGATGCCAAATGGCCTGCGGCTGAGCCGACATCTGTTACAATAGCAGATGCTTTGTTCATTATAGTTACAAATTTAGTAGATGTATTTTTTGCAACTAACACATAGCCTTCAGGAAAGTTTTTCAGATCCTCTTCGTCTTTTAAAATAAATGCCTTTCCGTAACCTATGCCCTTGCATGCAATAATACCCTTGTCAATTAAAATATTACAGCCTTCAACTTTTCTTGGAATCTTGAATCTTGAATCTTGAGTCTTGAATGTTCTCAACGGCCTTGTCTGAAGTATAAAAAGTTTATCGTTTTTATCAATTGCCCATTCAATATCCTGCGGTGCTCCATAATGTTTTTCGATCATGACTGCATATTGTGATAGCATTTTTATTATTTCATCACTTATACATTGTTTGCCTCTCATATCTTCAGGGACATCAACTGTTTTAGTTGCCCCGCTGTCATTTCCTATGAGCATGACCGCTTGTTCTGATATTTTCTTTTCAAGGATTGAGCCTTCAGGATGACATAATACTGTATACATATCCGGCGTTATATCGCCTTCTACCACAAGCTTTCCAAGCCCGTAAGCAGCGCTTATTATTATATGGTCAACATTTGGGTTATTGGGGTCTTTGGTATATAAAACCCCTGCTGCCTTTGCATTTACCATATTCAAAACACCCACGGCCATTATCATTTCTTCTTCAGAAAAGCCTTTGGTTTTGTAATAAAATATGGCACGCGGGGTGAACATGCTCGCAACCACTTCTTTGTATTTGTTGATAATAAGATTTTCCGGCATATTTAAAAATGTGGCATACTGCCCTGCAAAACTGAAGTCCCCATTTTCCTGAATAGCGCTGCTTCGGACAGAAACTCGAACTTCTGTAACACCCTCCCCTTCATCCCCTCCCGTCAAGGGAGGGGAAAATTTAGGTGAAATAAATGGTCGCTGTCCCTATTTTCAATCGTTTTATTTTCGCTAATTAAATAGAACCGTCCCGTTTACTTCCGTCGTCCCCTCCCCTTCGACGGGGGAGGGCGAGGGTGGGGGTCACCTAA
>DBNT01000116.1 GCA_002299835.1 Nitrospiraceae bacterium UBA665
GCGATACCTTAAAGCCGAACCGTCCTACCGTTTAAGGGCAACTTCAGTATCACCTTTTACATTCAGCAAAAAAACAGGCATATAAATAATCTTATCGCATCGATAAAGGCTTTGAAGCCATGCCTGCTTTGCTTGATTACGGATTATGGTATTGACTTTGCTTTGATGCTATTAACCCTTCTTTGATGATTACAATTAACACTACAGTAAAGCCTATTAATAGTCCGTATAGATTTATAGCTTTCAGTATTACTAGTATCAGCAATACCGAAAATATCACAAGCACTTTAAACATACTTAGCGCTATCATTTTAGCCCTTGCCAGTTCTACTCCGAGCAGGGACTTTACCGCCCATATTATTCCTTTCAGATGACCGATGCCTATAAGTCCACCGACTAATATACTTAAAGGAAATTGCCAGTCTAAAAAAAATAGAGAGACAGCAGCGGCTGGTATTAATACAAAGGCGCATTGTTTGTATATCCTTTGTGCCATCAATTCCCAGATCTCTACCCCAGAAAGTCTTGGACTTTCTGGGGACCCCGTGACATGCGGACTTTCTGTCCCTGCCTGCGTCCCCTCTGCGGCAGGCAGGTGTGAATTATTTTCCTTTCTATTTTTCATTCTCTTTTGCTGCCTTTTGAGCAATTCTTATTAGTTCTCTAAACCCTGCGATTATGCCGAGAATCAGAAATATAATGGTTAGATACGGTGATGTTCCTAATAGCCTGTCAAGAATATATCCTATAGCAAGCCCTACAAATGTCGCAACAACAAGGCTTATTCCGATAGTGCTGGCATCAAGCAACTGTTTATATAAAGGCTTTTCCGGCTGATTTTCTGTCAATGCGCCGCCTCTCCTTTCGTCAATGCGATTCTTTGTAGTCAAATACAGGAAATATTTTATTAAATATCCAAAACAAAATAAAAGGCGCAATCATGATAGAAAGTGCGCCAAAAAACCCTTCCCTAAAGGTGTCCCAGTTATGCGGGATTATTGGAAGCTGGTAATGCATGAATCCTGCAAATGTTAAAGAGAATGCCTGACCCCCGATAACAATATTCCATCTCATCATAAAGACACCTAAAAGCACTAAGACTGAAATAACTATTGCCCGCTTTATTGTTAGCCTGGGCATTAAAAGGAGGACAAATGGCACGAGGCTTCCTATGCCATATTGAAGCACAAAAAGGCTTATGAGCTTTTTTTCATAAAGAACGACTCTTAGTATATCCCATGCTTTCACAGCAGTATATCCCCTGAATATAAGATCTAAAAGCTCAAGGCTTACAGCTAATATAAGGAAAAACAAAAGATAGTTTGATGTTGTCTTTATTGTATGGATATCTACTCCGCTTGTGTCTTCTTTAGACTGAAAACTGCCAGGTGGCAGAGCCTTGCGTGATGCAAAGAATCTCCTTATCTCAATGGCGACTATATATGTAAGTATACAAAGCGCAATCCCAGACACTACAGCAGACATTATGAATATAACAGGCATGAGAGGCGTCATCCACAATGCATTTGCCTTTACAGAGCCAAAGATAAATCCTGCATAGCCGTGGAGAAAGCATGCAACAGGAATGCCTATGCCGGCAAGTATTTTAATAGCTTTTTCGTCTGTTTTCAGAGCCTTTTCGCTTATATCATATGCCCCCAATGTCAGAACACGAAAAATGAGATATTTAACCCATTCAGACGGGGTTTTATTGTGCTTTTCCTTTAAAGACAGAGCAGTTTCAACAAAATGTTTCCTGTATATAAACCATAACTCTGATGCGACTATAGCTCCGTATGCAAAAAATACAACACCAAACGCAGCTATGGCAGAGGTAAAGTGTGGCGTCATAAATACATAAAACCCTCTAAATGGCTGAAGTAGATGAAGAACTATAGGTAGGGGCGCTATAAAAAGAAGGGCAAATGAAAATACAAGGGCAAATCTTGCCATATCCTTCAACTGCTTTACCCCGAAGACATGGTACAGCGATGAGAGGACAAATGCCCCAGCAACGAGTCCTGTCATAAAAGGATACATTACTATCTGTATGCTCCAGTAGATATATTCATTGGGATAGGTGAAGAGTTCTTTTACTGTCCAGAGTTCTTTTGCTGTCCAGAGTTCTCCGTGAGCTATCTCTGTCATTATCTCACCTCCTTGTCAAGGCCGATGTAATAGACCATTGGATTTGTTCCAAACTCTGGTTTTAACACCCTTACTCTTTCTGTCTTTATGATTTTAGCGATAGGGTCATTAGAGTTCTGAATATTGCCTATTTCTCTTGCGCTAAAAGGACAGGCGCTTACACATGCAGGCTTTAATCCTTTATTTATTCTGTGGTAACAAAAGTTGCACTTTTCAGCAACTTTATATACAGGGTGGAAAAATCTCGCACCGTAAGGACATGCCATTATGCAGTAAGCACACCCAATACACCATGTCCTATCCACAAGAACAACCCCATCGGCTGTCTGATAGGTGGCTCCTACAGGGCATACCTGAACACATGGAGGATTATCGCATTGATTGCAAAGCTTGGGAACGAAAAAAGCTTTGCTTATATCTTCTTCTTTTATATCCTGATATCTTCCTTTGCCGAGATATATTTTGCTCATAATAAAGCCGTCTCTTCCGCCATGTGGACTATCAGCAAATACTTTGCCATCTTTTGTAATAACATATCTCTCAATCCATGTTCTTGTTACATTGGCATCATAAGGAATCTCATTTTCTTTCTTGCAAGCCTTAACGCATAGTCCGCAGCCAACACATTTGTATGTGTTTACAAGAAATATCCATCTGACATTTGAAACATTGCCTTTGCCTGCAAAGATTTTTTTAGAGCTAAGTACCTGAATCGCAGCAGTTGGCACTGCCAATCCTGCAATGCCTGTAATAGCATATTTTAACAAGTCCCTTCTTGTTATCATTGTGTGCCCCCTCTAAAAGCGCCTATATTAGGCTTATGTGGATTATGACACATGAAGCACTCAATGTCTGGATTATGTTTATCAGGATTTATCCCTCTGATAGTTGCTCTGTTACTTGTTGGATATGGAAGATGGGTATGACATCTCAGGCATTGCTGTCTGGTTTTGTCTATTTTAAGCTTTGTTGGATTTAAAGGATGCCCTAATGCAGGGCCATGACAGTTTTCACAGCTTATATTTGCATGTGCTGACTGCATAAGGCTATCATATTGCCCTGTGTGGCAGGCCTTACAATATTCATTGTTAAACTTATACTTAACCGGAAATGCCTTCCACTCATTCTCGTTGCTCTTTCTATAAAATCCATACATATAGCCCCTTTCATGCACACCAAAATCCTCTGGAACAATAAAAAGGCGGGCAATTAAAATAACACCCACCAGACCGATGATAACGAAAAGCGGTCTGAACACATGGCTGCTCATATTGCCTCCCTTTTCTTTGCTTTTATCTCTGGCTACATCTGCTACCGGATAAAGTCCGCCGGGTTTTTGTATTCATGGCACTTAAGGCAATCCTTTCCTCTTGCCCGAGCCTCTGTTACCCTCCATTCATGGGGCTTATGGCAATCCTTGCATTGCATGCCAAACTGCATATGCAGTGCATGGTTGCCTGTCTTTGGTATGCCTGCATGACATCTCAAGCAATCTTTCCAGTCAGCACGAGCTTCTTTATGTGGTTTATGGCATTCATAGCAATAAAATTGCATCGGGGCATTAGGAGATGCATCTACTTTTGTTGCCTTTTTTATTATTTCTGGTGAAGGCTGGAAGTGCTTAACATCTATTGTGCCGTCCTGGATGAGTCTTTTTCTTATAGCATTATCCGCACTATGGCAGAAAAGACACTTGTCTCTTGTTGGCTTTAAATCAATAGCTCGGTCTGTATGGCAGTTAATACAGGCTAATTTTTGCATACCGGTTCCATGGACTTCTTTACCGGGATGACACTTTAAACAATGCTTTTCATCAGGCAAAAAATTGTGAGGCACATCTCCTACAAATCCATGGCATTGACTACACTCCATTTTTTCCATAAATACATGCCTCGCATGATAAGGGGAGTTGGCTATGATAGTAGCATCAGGATATCTCTTGTCGCCTTCCCAGTGGCAATTCATGCATAGTTGAGAAGGTGCAACTATCTCTCCATATCTTGGCTCTATTGTAGTTTGTCCAAGAAAAACAAACCTGTATAATTTCTCCATCTGCGTTTTTCTTGTAGCATGATGGCACTCTTTGCAGGCAACTACATTGTGCGCGCTTTGCGCCCATGATTTATATGACTCAGTCATTATTGGATGACATAGTTTGCATGCTTCCGGGCTTTCTTGAAAATAAGTGTCAATTTTATAACCTACAAAACCTGCCCCTATAATGAAAAATAAAAGGAATAAAGAAATGAGTATTTTAGCCTTGCGCGAAATGCCTTCAGAAAACCACTTGATTAGATTGTCAAACCATCGAAATGGATTAAACACATGAGACCTCCACTATTCATTCTATTTTTATCTTTTATTTTAAAGACCCCTCAATGTCTTATATACTGCATTAATAGTCTTATTTATATCGGCCTTCGTATGCGCAGTTGAAATAAATCCTGCCTCAAACTGTGAGGGGGCAAGGTTTATTCCCTGATTTAACAGGCCCCTGAAAAACCGTGAAAACTTTTCTGTGTCCGATGTCTTTGCAGTTTTATAGTCAACAACTTCAGTATCTGTAAAATATGTGCAGAACATTGTTCCTGCCCTGTAGAATTTAGTTTTAGCCCCTGCTTTTTTTGCAACGTCCTTCAGCCCTTCTTCAAGGTGCTGCATTGTTTTTTCGAGTTTTTCGTATATATCTTTCTTTGAAAGTATCTTTAGTGTTTCTATGCCTGCTGTCATGGCAAGGGGATTTCCGGACAATGTCCCTGCCTGATAAACAGGACCCTCGGGCGCAATCATTGACATTATCTCCTTTTTCCCTCCATATGCGCCTACAGGAAGTCCGCCGCCTATGACCTTGCCGAGGCAAGTCATGTCGGGCTTGATGCTGTAATGTGCTTGTGCGCCTCCATAAGAGACCCTGAAGCCTGTCATTACTTCGTCAAATATGAGCACAATTCCGTATTTTTCCGTCTCTCTTCTTAATATTTCAAGAAAACCTGGCTTTGGCAGAACACATCCGATATTGCCCACAACAGGCTCAAGAATGACACAGGCAATTAATTTCCCCTCTTTCTGAATTATATATTTGAAAGCCTCAATATCATTAAAGGGAAGGGTTATAGTATTTTTTGCATATGACTTCGGCACACCCGCGCTGTCAGGAACACCAAATGTTGTAGCGCCAGAACCTGCCTTCACTAAAAGCCCATCGGCATGTCCATGATAGCAGCCCTCAAACTTTATTATTTTATCCCTTTTTGTAAAACCTCTCGCTGCCCTTATAGCGCTCATTGTTGCCTCTGTTCCAGAATTAACCATCCTTATCTTCTCTATGGAAGGGTATGCCTTTATAACCATTTTTGCGAGATCTATTTCCAGAGGGGTAGGGGCGCCGTAACTTGTGCCATTTTTAATTGCTGCCTGAAGCGCCTTAACCACTAATGGGTGGGAGTGCCCCAGAATCATAGGCCCCCATGAAAGCACATAATCTATGTATTCATTGCCGTCAACATCATAAATTCTTGAGCTTTTTGCTTTTTTGATAAATAAAGGAGAGCCGCCGACAGCCTTAAATGCCCTTACAGGACTGTTTACACCACCTGGTATTAATTCAATAGCTTGTTTATAAAATGTCTTTGATTTAGTCGTTAACATTATTATCTATTTAAGACCTTAAAAATATCCCTAAATTAACTACTGCTCTACTGCTCTGTTGCACTGCTGCTCTAAATTGGCTTTGAAGTCATGCCTGACTACTACCCCTGCTTTTCTTGGTTATGGATTATGAAATATAACAAAAATATTTTTAATTTGTCAAAAATATTAACTTGTAAAAACCCTGCGGTCTTGCCGCAGGG
>DBNT01000011.1 GCA_002299835.1 Nitrospiraceae bacterium UBA665
GATTTTAGATGAGGCAATTCGGGGACTTGACAGCGATATTAGTTCATAATATATTATGAGTATAATACAACAAAAAAAGGGGACGTTATGCCGAATATAAGTATCTATTTGAATAATGAAACATTAGAAGTTGTGCGGGCAAAATCCAAAGTAGAAAAACTGCCGATTTCTCATTTTGAGTTGTATCATGAAAAAGGGGTTAGGATTATCAACTTAAAGAATAAAGCTTGATATGAAGAAATACTATATATCAACCTTCGGCTGCCAGATGAATGTGCATGATTCTGAAAAGATGGCCGGAATTCTTAAGTCTGAAGGTTATACTGAAACTGACAGCGCTAAAAATGCCAACATTGTGATATTCAATACCTGCAGCATAAGGCAAAAGGCAGAACAAAAGTTTTTTAGCGAATTAGGAAGGATAAAGTCTCTTAAACAGAAAAGGCCTGATCTGAAGATTGCTGTGACAGGATGCATTGCCCAGCAGGAAGGGGCAAGGCTACTTCAAAGGGCCTCACATGTTGACTATGTAATAGGTCCTCAGAATATCAATGCCCTAAAAAGTGTTGTAGCAGTAAATCAAAACGCAGGTATAATAGCAGTAGAGGATAACCCCTACATTGCCGATATGGAACTGCCTGCAGATAGAAAGGATGGGGTGAGGGCATGGGTAAATATAATGTACGGCTGCAACAATTTTTGCAGCTACTGCATAGTGCCTTATACAAGAGGCAGGGAAAAGAGTAGGGCGAGTCAGAACATAATAAATGAAATCAAGGAGTTATCAGAAAAAGGCTATAAAGAGGTTACGCTCCTTGGACAGAATGTCAATTCGTATAAAAGCAATATAAACTTTCCAGAACTCCTTAAGGAAATCAATAAGATAAATAAAATAAAGAGAATTCGTTTTGTAACATCACATCCAAAAGACCTGTCAGATGATCTGATATACGCTATAAGGGATTTAGACAAGGTTTGTGAACATATTCATCTTCCTCTTCAGTCAGGCTCTTCAAAAATTCTTGCCTTAATGAACAGGAGATATACATATGAAGATTATCAAAAAAAAATCGAAAAATTAAGATTGGAAATACCTGAAATAGCAATTACATCAGACATTATAGCCGGTTTTCCTCAAGAAACAGATGAAGACCATAAGGAGACGATTAGGGCGCTGGCAGAGATAGAATTTGACGGTATATATGCCTTTAAGTTTTCACCGAGACAGGGAACAAAGGCATCAACCATGAATGAACAGATTTCAGATGACATAAAATCTGAAAGGCTTGCTAAAATTCTTGAATTGCAGAATGAAATAACAGAAAGAAAAAACAGGGAATTAAAAGGAACGCAGGAAGAGGTTCTTGTAGAAGGACATGATGATAAAAACACAGGCAAATTTAAGGGCAGGACAAGGACAAATAAGATTGTAAACATTACTTTAAAAAATAATATTAAGTTAACAGATAATATCAAGTCCGGAGATTTTGTTATAGTAAAAATCATAGGACCCCTAAGACATTCCCTTGAAGGAGAGATTGTTTATATTTCACATGAAGATAGCTGTCTTAACCCTTGGATGTAAAACCAATCAGGCAGAAAGCCTTGCCTTTGAGCAATCTTTAAGCAATAATGGTCATAGTATAGTTGGACTTTCAGAAAAACCTGATTTATGCATTATTAATACCTGCACAGTAACTTCAAAGGCAGATTACCAGTCAAGGCAATTGATAAACAGGGCTTTAAAGAGCGATGCAAAAGTCATTGTTACAGGCTGTTATGCAGAACTTAACCATGATAAACTAAAAAAAATAGATAGCAACATAGAAATAATAAAAAATACTGAAAAAGACAATATTATCAATTTAGTAAAACAAAATAGTTCAAGTAATAAAAAAGATATTGTTACAAAAAAGCGGTTACGCCACAGGCCCTTTGTAAAGGTGCAGGATGGATGCAATTATTCATGCAGTTATTGCGCTATTACTATAGCAAGGGGACGGTCAAGAAGCATACCGGTAGAAAATGTGATAAATGAGATAAAATCTCTCCAATCAGCAGATTATAAAGAGGTTGTGCTTACCGGAATACATTTAGGGACATACGGTTTGGATTTTAAACCCAAAAAGACTTTTTCGGATTTGCTCAGAAATATTTTAATAAAAACAAAAATTCCGAGGATAAGGATTAGCTCTATGGAAGTTAAAGAGATAGATGAAGAACTGCTTGAGCTGATGACAGATGAACGTGTATGCAGACATCTTCATGTGCCGCTTCAAAGCGGGGATGATAATATTTTGAGATTAATGAACAGGACTTATAATGCATATGATTTTATTTCGGGAATGGAAAGGATAATCAAAAAATTTCCTGATATTTCAATCGGAACAGATGTGATAGCAGGCTTTCCGGGTGAAGATGACCGGGAATTCAATAATACAAAAAAACTTATAAAATCAATGCCTTTTTCATATCTTCATGCATTTCCTTATTCACGAAGGCCCGGCACCATGGCTGCAGCATTTAAAGGTCATGTGCCTGAGGCTGTAAAGAAAGAACGGGTGGCTGTCCTGATAGATATTGGAACTGCTAAAAAGACAGCTTATATAAAAAAGAATATTGGCAAAATCCTTGATGTTGTTGTCGAAAACAGAACTTCTACCGGTTTCATCGGCACCACAGGAAACTATATCAAGGTTTTTATAGATAATCCGGAAAGGATTAATGAGGGAATGCTTGTCAGAGCTATGATTATAAAGAGCAGGGATATGATAGCAATGGCAAGAGTTGAAAATGTTTCAAAACTCCTTAACAAATAAACTTTTTCAATTTGCCTATTAGTTATACACTACCGCAAAAATCCAGCCACAAAGCACCTGATTTGAAGTTATCCAGAGAATTCATAACAACTTATTAACAATTGATGTTTATTTTTTTAGTCTGATAAGATATATTATGTAAAGTATCAGGAAATTTCAGATAAGTAACCGCAGAAAATCCTTTCAAATCAAATACTTGAGATAATACCATCTGTATGCCTAACTTTAGGTTAATAGTTATTAAAACAATCTTATGGGAACTATTGAGACTTATGAGAAGAAACATCACCCCCTTTTCGTTTGATGTATGCGTAGATTTATACGAAAACCATTTAAAAAATAGTGGTTTATCCGAAGCAACTGTAAGTATGTATTTACGGATTGTTAATATGTTTAAAAAGCGACTTAAGTCTCCCTCAAATCTGCTGCATCCGCAGAAAAGCGACTTTGTTTCGCTAATGGCTGAGATATTAGATAACAATCGCTGCTGGTCCACCATTAACCTCCATTTGTCTGCATTGCGAAGTTTTTATACATACCTTTATACGGCAAAAATTACGAAAGTCAAGCCTTGTATCCCCTGCGGGAAGCGAGGGTTGCCCCGAAAACTTCCAACATGGCTCACAGAAATGGAAATGATGAGAATTATTGAAACACCCAATACCACTACTTTTAAAGGAATTAGAGACAAAGCAATCCTTTCTATCATGTATGACACCGGAATGAGGGCATCCTATTTGCTTGGTCTTAAAACAACAGACCTCTGCCTCTCTGAAAATTTTATCGTTTTTTATGACACTGCAAGGCGTGTCACCCGACACGCGGTTATCGGCGATAAAACCATTGCCATTGTGAATGAATATATGAATTTGAGAAATTACTTTAAGAAAACAAATACAAATGCCTTGTGGGTAAGTGAAAAAGGCAGGCCACTCAAAGCTGTCAAATCTATATGGGATATTGTTAATTATTACGGCAAGGTCGCCATTGGAAAAAACGTATGCGCCGCAATTGTTCGGCATACAACAGCCGTTCATCTCCTTAACAGCGGCGCTGACATTAGGCATGTATGTGAAGTTCTTGGTCATAAGTCAATTAAAACCACCTTGAGATACGAAGACGTCAATCTTTCGCATCTTAAAAATGAATACAAAAAATTTCCACTTTAACGAGCAAGTATTTCTTTAGGAAACCCGCCTAATACATTTGGCCTCATCCTGTCCATAATCTCCCGCTGTCTCTTGCTCGGCAGCTTGCCATATATATCTTTCGTGACCTGTATGCTGGAATGGTTTAGTTTTTCCTGAGCGTAGCTTAAATCGCCGCCATTCCAGATAATATCCTGCGCAACAAAATGCCTGAGAGCATGCGCCGTTACGCTCATGCGTACCCCCGCCTGTTTTGCATATAACTTAATCTGACGGCTCAAAAATCGGGTGGTTATCTGTTTGCCTGAGTGATTAATGAAAAGATAATCACTCTTAATACTACTCGCAAGAATATGCCGTACATTTTTTATGTAATGATGTAGTAAATCAACCATTTTTTTGCTGCAGTACTCTATGTTGTATTTGTTGCCTTTAACCCAGATGATGCAAGTTTTCTGTTCTACATTTATATCTGTTAGTTTAATTTTGACGAGACTGCCGATACGCATGCCTGACTCCGCAAGTAGGGATACTGCAACAAAATCTCTAAGACCGCGGGGAGAGTTTCTATCAATCACACTGAGTATGCGCCTGACATCGTCCATATCTGGCGCATCTGGTATTTTCCTGCTGAACTTCGGAGGTTTTATATTCCGCATAGGGTTTTGCTTATACTCAATCCTATCAGTGTCCATAAGCCAGGCATAGATACTTTTTAGAGTCTCGTATTTACGTGATATCGTTCTCATTGAGTTACCCCGGGTGCGGTAAAGATAATCGAAAAAATCATATATAAAATTAGCATCAGCAGTATAAATCGTCTGTTTGCGAGCATTGACATAGGCTATAAACATCGAAAGATCAAAGGCGTAAGACTTTACGGTATTGCCTGAAAGTCCCTTAAGGTTCAGGTGGCGGAGAAATGACTCGGCAAGACCCTCATCGCTTTCTAAAGAGATGTTTTTGGTAATCGGTAAATTCATAGCAACAATTTTAAATAAAGACTTTACTTTTGTCAAGTGTTTTTTTTAATAAACAAATTTATTTATTGACAAGTCAAAACTATCCTTATATAATCATACATGGCATTATGGGATGAAATTAGAGATCTTAGAATCAAAGCGGGTTTGAAGCAGAAAGATGTTGCAGCAAAGATAGGATGCTCTGCTATGCGCATATCGCAGATAGAAAAACCTCAAGAGCATAGCGGCAACCTGCCATCCCCCAATCTTATTAGAAAGATCGCTGCATTTTTTGCGGATTCCGAAGATGACCGTAAAAAATTGGAGTTAAAGCTGTTATACGAAAGAGCTAAGTTAGAATCGCCTGCAGAAGTAGTAGAGCATTTTTTCCCGAATAAAACAAAAGAAATATTTATTTTAGCTAACACTGGGATGCCGGTCGTTTTTATCAGTAGAGTCCAGGATGATATGGACAAGACAATGCTTAAAGAATCAGTTAAAGAAAAAACAGGATTAGACGATAAAGCAATGAATGCGTTTTTGAATGGGAGGCATGTCTTGCCGCGTGAGACAGTAATTGCCGTGGCTATAGCAATGAATCAACCGATTGAAGAATATTTACTGCTGGCAGACTATATCCCAGAAAACCTAAAAGATCTTGTAAAAAATCAGGCCATGAGTAATATATTTAGAAATCTGACGGACATGTCTCCTGATGACATGAGCGATATGATCAATGTTATTAATGCGACAATAGATATAATCAAAAAAAGAAGAAAGAAGTAAGTTCAGACCCCAAGGTAGTGGTTTTGCGGCACATTTGGTAATATTTATTGTGCATAGGTAAGACAAAGCATTGGAGGTGTTTGCTTATATGATAGCAAAACAGATACAGTCAATCGCACTTAAGTTTCTTGCAAGTCATAAACTGTCTCCGCCTGTTGACATTAAAAAGGCATCTGAAATAATCAACGCAGAGTTGGTATTCATAGAAATGCCGAAATCGGTAAGCGGTTTAATCATTGCTCCCACTCCGGATATGCCAGCCTATGGCATAAGTATTAACTCAAGACACTCGCACTACCACCAGCGTTTTACTGTTGCACATGAAATCGGACACCTCCTGCTCGGACATCTGGAGGGGAGTCACCCTAATATCACGATGTTCTCAGATATTCAAAATTTTGCACTTGGGCACCACCCGCGCGAAAGAGAGGCTAATATTTTCGCTGCAGAAATGCTTATTCCCACGCCGCATATTAAAGACATTGTTTTTTCGGCAGGATGGAGAGACATAAATAGCCTTTGCCGTCTATACGGTGCATCACAACAAGCAATCCAAATTAAGCTTAAGGAAATTGGCGCTTAAGTAATTTTATTATTATATTACGCATGATAAGAAACCTTATCGTGCATTTAGTAATATATAAAAAAATGAGCAAAATTAACAAGAAGCAAATAGCCCCTACTCCAAAAGAATTGGACATTAAATCTTCCAATCCAGTAGAAGAAAAGCCGTCCGACAATTCATTACTGCCCTGGATAAAGTTTTATATATACAGAGAAGTTGCAGGTGTTGGCTCGCATCACACAAGCCGGGCAAAAATACAGGATTTGCAAAAATTTGTAAATTATTTCTACTCTAAACAGCCCGACGGCAATACTGCCAGATGGACAAAGGCTGTGACCCAATCATTTCTTAACTCTCTTTCTAAAAGACATGAAACATCATCAGTTTTAAGGTCACTTGCCACTTTATCACACTTGTCTAATTTTTTAGAAAAAATGAAAGTCCTCGATTACGAAGGCAATCCGGTTAGAAAAATAAAAGGTCCCAAAAAAGAGCCATTGCAGCCACAGGGCATACATGCCATAAACAGCAAAACAGGTGAAATAGTTTTAAGCGGCGAACAGATATATGATGCTTTAATTAACGCAGTATTGGCGCAAATTGAATCGAAACCCTCACCTATTCTTTACCGGAATGCTGCTATATTATCTATATTGTATCATACCGGCATGAGGGTCGAAGAAGTGTGCAGTATAACTATGTCCCAGTTTGAGATTGATGTATCAGAAGGCGCATGGTTCCGGGGCGTTAAATGCAAAGGCAATAAACTACGAGATATTTATATCAACGAAAAGTCGCTATTCCATTTGAATGAATATGTAAATATTAAACACAAAAACAATAAATACGATAAAGGACCTATATTTCAAAGCCGAAATGGTAAAAAATTATGTCAGTCTGATATTTGGCGCATAATAAAACAGACTGCAAAAATTGCATCTTTGAGCCTGCCAACAGATGCTCAAATTGATGTGCACCCGCATTCTTTTAGGCACGAAAGAGCATATAACTTACTAAAAAAAGCGCAAATGGGCGATGCGTTTGTAGCTGATCAGCTAGGGCATTCCAATACAAACTATGTGTCCCGCTATACCAGAAGAAGCGAAAGGGAAATGGTTGAGATTTTAAAAAAAATTTAATTTACTATTTAGAGATCTAAAAATGATTAAGGCGATTGATATGTTATATTTTCTGATCAGCGGGATAAAGCGATTGTGCAATAACTTGTATCAGGCTTTTTTGCCAGGATAATGCTACATAATGCAGGACTTGACATCACCATATTTTTTTATGTTAGAATTTCTCTGCATAGTGGTTTCCGTTTACAGGCTGGTATTTTTGCCAGCCTGTCTTTTTGTTGTAAAGGGATAATCAAAAAAGGGGGATTAACAGTATGACAAAAGCAGAGCTCATAGACAAAATCGCATCCGGTGCAGGACTTACAAAGTCTGACGCAGCAAAGGCACTTGACACAACTATTGATTCAATAAGAATAGCTATGAAGAAAGGGCAG
>DBNT01000010.1 GCA_002299835.1 Nitrospiraceae bacterium UBA665
CAACGGGTCTGACGAATTGCCTTATCATCTTTCCCCTTCTTGACTTTTCTTTTTTTAGCCTGTCTCCTTTTGTCTTTTGATTTTATTTATGTATTCCACAAAAAACGCTATAAATATCCCCGCAAAAAGGCTAACTATGCCTGCAAGGGCTATGTTTATTGTCGTCTTTGGCTTCACAGGATTTTCTGAAACATATAATTGCCTTACAATCTCTACACCCTTATTAAGATTTCTGATAGCCTGTTGCACCAAAATTTTCTCGATTTCAAGATTTGAGATACCTTTATAGAGGTCGACAGGATTAAAGCCAATAGGGATTAATACCCCTTTTTTTAGAAGTGTTTCATAAGTTTTTGCCAGTTCTCTTGAGGTTTTTATATTTAGCAATAATTCTTCAGACTGCTTTAGAAGCCTCTCTTTTGCATCTTCAACATGCCTTTTTATCAGAGGATTGTTGTTTATATGCTCAACAAACTCCGACAGTATAGCAGGGAAATCTTCAGTCTTTTTTGCTTCTATGATTACCCTAAATTTATCCGTCGAACCTTCAATTGTATTTAGTTTAATGTCAGATACTAAATGATAGGTTTTTGGAAAGATAACCTCTATTTTTCCTCTATCAAGTTTACCTATAATGTCAAATAGTTCTTTTGTTGTGAGTTCTTTTGTTGTGAGTTCTTTTGTTGTGAGTTCTTTTGTTGGGAGCCTTAAAGCAGCTTCTCCCCTGTAAATCTTCGGCATCAGAAGACTAATGGCTACTGCCGAGATTATAGAAATTATAAATAATCCTATTATGAGTTTCTTTCTTTTTGCTATTACCTTCCAGTAGTCGTAAAGGTTAATCTCGTCTTCATATGCCTGCTGTCTTTCTTGTTGATTCATCATATTCCTCCTCCATTATTTTTACTGCTCCGCCCTCTCGGTTACAATCGGCTAACAAACTGGCAAGCCTTCAGGCAACCAGTTCTAATGTCAAATTTTCTATGCGTGAACGCACAGGTTTCAACTCGGTAATTGTGATGCACACCATGGATATATCTTTCTCAGCTACATATGGAAATCCTCCTCTCAAAAATCTTTCTTTATAAATCTCCCGATTTTCGTTAATGTCATCATCCGCTAAAGTTAATGCATCCTCATAATCAAGATAAAGATTTATCTTTCTGCATTCTCCTTTGATATTATAACAGCCTTTATGCGCATAGTCATGCGAGCAGTCATAGCGTATTACTTCCCTCCATGCGTTGCTGACCTTTACTTCTAATTGCACCATAAATTTTGTGATTTTGCTGGCTTCACAAACATGATACCGCAGTTATTTTAGCAAAGTCAGTTCACAAAAGCAAAATAACCCTAAAAACAAACTTGAAGGGACGAATTTATAGGCTTTATCTATCGTTTTTAAAACTCATATCTATAAAAACTATTGGACTTTTCTATCCATAGCTTAATAAAATCTCTATACCTAAATCATAATCACATTAAGCATCACTTAACGGAGGTTAGCCATGAAGTATGGAGCGAGAAACAAAATAACCGCAACTGTAAAATCTGTAAAAAAGGGCGATGTTATGTCTTTAGTAAAATTTGATGTAAGTACACCGCATGAAATGGCATCTGTGCTTACGACAGAATCTCTGGAAGACCTTGATTTAAAAACAGGCGACACAGTTCAGCTTATTATAAAAGCTATTCATGTTTTGCCTGCAAAAGAGGAGGCGTGATGATAATTGATGCAAGAGGCCAAGCCTGTCCGAAGCCTGTTTTAATGGCTGAGGAGGCTTTGTCAAAAATAGAAGAAGGCATTGTAGAATTACTCGTGGACAACGAGGCATCAGTCGGCAATCTCTCACGCTTTGCCACAAAGAATGCCTTTTATTCGGAGACAATAAAAGAAGATAACTACTGGCGTGTAAAAATAGTAAAAGGTTATCCTTGCGAAGCGCCGATGGAAGAAGAAAAGAAAGAACCTGAAAAGGACATACTGCTCATAATCGGCTCTGATGTTATGGGCAAAGAAGAGGAGCTGGGAAAAGTTTTAATGAAGGCATTTTTTGAAACCATGAAGGTAACAAAGGAGATTCCGCATACGATATTCTTTCTTAATGCAGGAGTAAAACTTACCACCACAAATGAAGATATTATTCCAATCCTGAATAATATTATAGAGGCAATGGGCGTTGAGATTTTCTCCTGCGGCACATGCCTGAAGCATTACAACCTTGAATCAGAGCTTAAAGTTGGTTATAGAGGAACAACAAACCACATTGTGGAAGGCATGAAGGATTTTAAAAAAACCGTTTGGATAGGATAGCGTGGAAATTTGATGAAATGTGGAGATTTGATGAAATTAGGTATAAATAACTATCATATTTCCGCCTAAAAAGACCCGGTCATTACCTTCCGTAATGGTCGTCAATTCTTACTATGTCGTCCTCACCAACATATTCGCCATTTTGCACTTCTATAATCTCAAGGGGCACTTTGCCTGGATTTTGAAGTCTGTGAAGTGTTGATTTTGGCACATAGGCTGATTCATTTTCGTGTATGAAAACTTCTTTGTCCCCTATGACAACCCTTGCCGTGCCTTTTACAACTACCCAATGCTCAGAGCGATGATAGTGCATCTGAAGGCTCAGCTTTTCTTCAGGATTTACTACGATTCTTTTTATTTTATATCTCGGTCCTTCTTCTAAAACTGTATAGCTTCCCCAAGGCCTGTATGTTGTAATATGCTCTTGTATTTCTTTCCTTGACTGGTTTTTAAGTATATTGACTACATCTTTTACTTTCTGCGCCTCTCCTCTCTTTGCAATAAGTATGGCATCGTCTGTTTCTACTACAAGATGATTGTCAAGTCCTATGGTTGATATAAGTCTTTTGTTTCCAATTATTAGCGAGTTTTTGGTATCGATTGCAGAGATATCTCCGATAGTGACATTGCCATTTTCATCTCTGCTTAAAACATCATAGAGACAATCCCATGAGCCTATGTCATTCCAGTAAAGTTCAATGGGCAGTGTTATGACCCTGTTTGATTTTTCCATGATTGCATAGTCTATTGATATGTCGGGCATATGAATGAAATTTGCTGTCATGTCATTAAAGCCCATTTGCAGCATTTTGCTTATTTCAGGTGCATGTTGTTTGAATTCCTCGATCATCGTGCCGATGCCGAAGGCAAACATTCCTGAGTTCCAATAGTAATTTCCTTCATTTATATACCTCTTTGCTGTTTCTGTATCAGGCTTTTCAGTAAAATTTTCTACCTTCAAAAAACCCTCTCTTCTTACTTCTGATCCCCCTTCAATTCCCCCCTTACTAAGGGGGGATATAGGGGGGTAACTCTTAACTCTTATATATCCATATCCTGTTTCGGGTCTGTCTGGTTTTATGCCGAATGTTACAATGCTGCCTTCTTTTGCAGCATCTTCCGCCTGTTTTATATACCCTGCAAATTTATCAACCGGTTTTATTATATGGTCAGAAGGACAAACAAATACTATCTCATCTTCAGGGCATCCGAGCTTTTCAATGCAATATTTTATTGCTAAAGCTATTGCAGGGGCTGTGTTTCTGCCTGCAGGCTCAAGAATTATGTTTGTAATACGAGATGCATGACCCGAAAAAGGTAAAGAATTTAAATCTGAAAGCACATGGAATTTATATTCATTGTTTGTTATCACAATAATATCCTCAGGTCGAAGCGACTGCAGCAGTCTTTCTGCTGTTTGCTGAAGGAGAGATTTATCATTGTTAAGTTTTAAGAATTGTTTTGGATAGTTTTTTCTGCTTAATGGCCAGAGCCTTGTGCCACTACCGCCTGCAAGGATTATTGCCTTCATTTTTCATCTCCTTTAAATTTATCTAAAATATTAAGCAATTCTTCGGTCTTTTTGCTCATTAATTGTTTGCTGCCTTTTGCCTCTACATTGAGCCTTACAACCGGCTCGGTATTGGAACATCTTAGATTAAACCTCCAGTCAGAAAATTCCATGCTCAGACCGTCGGTATAGTCAACTAATACAGCATCTTTTTTGTACTTATCCCCTATGAATTTAATTACTGTCTGTGGATTTTTAAGCCTGCGGTTAATTTCGCCGCTGACAGGAAAAAGGGACAATCGCTCACCGACCAGTTCTGATAATGACTTGCCTGCTTCAGACATAAGTTCTGTAACCATAAGCCATGGTATCATTCCGCTGTCGCAAAATGCAAAATCACGGAAGTAATGGTGAGCGCTCATCTCTCCGCCGTAAACAGCGTTTTCAGCCCTCATCCGCTCTTTTATAAAGGCATGGCCTGTTTTGCTCTGGACAGGAATGCCGCCTGCCCTTTTGACAATATCGATTGTATTCCATGTAAGCCGGGGATCATGGATTATTTTGGATTGAGGATGTTTTGTTAGCATTGCAGAGGCAAGCAGCCCGACTATGTAATACCCTTCTATAAAATTTCCTTTTTCATCAAATAAAAAGCAACGATCAAAATCGCCGTCCCATGCTATGCCAATATCGGCATTATGGTCTTTGATTGCATTTATTGTAGCGCCTCTGTTTTCAGGCAAAAGAGGGTTAGGCACGTCATTGGGGAATGTGCCGTCAGGCTCATGGTTGATTTTGACAAAAGAAAAAGGCAGATGCCTTTCAAGCATGTCAATTATTATGCCTGCGCATCCATTGCCTGCATTAACGACTATTTTATACGGCTTAAGAATATTTCTATCAACATATCCGAGTAGATGTTCTATATATTTTTCTTTAATATATTTTTCTTTAATATCCAGGGGATAAACCTTGCCTTTAACTCCATAACGCTCCACGCTATAACGCTCCACGCCTTTGGCTATATCCCTAATGATGTTTAATCCGCTGTCGCCGCTTATTGGTTTTGCATATTCACGGACAAATTTCATGCCGTTATAGTCTGCTGGATTATGGCTTGCTGTAATCATGATACCGCCGTCCATCTTTTCGCTGAATGTTGCAAAATATACTTCTTCGGTTCCGCATATGCCAATGTCAAAAACATCTGCGCCGCTGTCGATCAGTCCGTCTGAAAGCGCTTTTGCGAGCGATTCGCTTGTAAGCCTGTTGTCCCTGCCAACGATAACACGCATGGGGGACTGTCCCAGATTTACGGACGCAGCAAAGCGGAGTCGTAGAATCGGGACTGTCCCCCTAAGAAACCTGGCATATGCCCGGCCAATATAGTAAGCTATTTCTTCATTCAATTCATCAGGGATTTTGCCCCTGACATCATAGGCTTTAAAGCATTTCATCTTAAAATCCCCCTCGCTCCCCCTTTGCTAAAAAAGGATAACCCCCTACCCCCTTTGTTAAGTGAGATTTTTTGGGGACCCCCTGCTATCTATGATTACGGATTAAGGTAATGTTTGGCAATGTTATGTTATTATTATATTATTATACATTATGAAAAAGGTATTTGAGAGACCGCAGAGTCTTAAAAAAACACCTTTCCGCTATTGTCCGGGCTGCGGACACAGCATTATTCACAGATTAATAGCAGAGGCTATAGATGAATTTAAAATTCATGAAAAAACCATAGGCATTGCACCGGTAGGATGCGCTGTTTTTGCTTATGATTATTTCAATTTTGACATGATAGAGGCAGCCCACGGCAGACCCCCTGCTGTTGCTACAGGCATGAAGCGAGTCCTTCCTGACAGAGTTATATTTTCGTATCAAGGAGACGGCGATTTAGCCGCAATTGGGACTGCTGAAATTATCCATGCAGCAAGTAGAGGCGAAAATATAACTGTTTTTTTTATAAATAATGCCACATATGGAATGACAGGCGGCCAAATGGCTCCAACTACACTTCCTATGCAAAAGACAACCACTACACAAAAAGGCAGGGATGTAAAAACAACAGGCTATCCTCTGCATGTATCAGAAATGCTTGCGACAACTGAGGGGGCATCCTTAATAGCAAGGACATCTGTAGATTCTTTTAAAAATCTTGTTACAACAAAAAATCTGATCAAAAAGGCATTTAAATACCAAATTGAAGATAAAGGTTTCAGTCTTATAGAAATACTCTCACCCTGCCCTACTGACTGGCGGATGTCTCCAGAAAAGGCGCTTGAGTGGATGAGAGATAACATGATGAAAGTATATAAATTAGGTGTATTAAAAGACAAATACAGGGAAAAATAAAACAGATTGTTATTATGGAAAAGAGTATAATTATTGCAGGTTCCGGCGGACAGGGCGTTTTATTTTTAGGCAGGCTTTTAACATATGCGGGCATGATAGAGGGAAAAGAAGTGACATGGTTTCCTTCATATGGAGCAGAGATAAGAGGCGGCACTGCTAACTGCACTGCAATTATCTCAGATGAGATGATAGGGTCGCCTGTTATAAGCAATCCTGATGCTCTTATAGTTATGAACAGGGCATCGTATGACCGTTTTTCCGAAAGACTTAAGCCCGGCGGCATTCTTATTTATGATTCTTCCCTATTTGGAATTGACGGACACAGGGATGATATAAAGACAATTGCAGTTCCAGCAAGCACTGAAGCAGCATCCTTGAAAGGCACAAAATCAGCTAATATGGTTTTGACAGGGGCATTTATTGCTGTCTCTGGCGTACTGGGCATTAACTCTATATATAATGCCCTTGATAAAATAACCCCATCTCACAGAAAGGATTTTATTAATATTAACAAAGAGTTAATACAGAAAGGATATAATTTACTTGAAGATAAGAAAGGCATCAGTATCTGATATAAAACAGATACATAAGCTCGTAAACGAATTTGCAAAAAAAGAGGAGATGCTGCCGAGATCTCTGAATGAGTTGTATGAGGGAGTAAGGGATTTTTTTGTTTGTGAGCAGGACGGGATAATTGCAGGCATATGCGCCCTCAGAATTTTGTGGGAAGACCTTGCAGAGGTGAGGTCTCTTGCTGTGAAAGAACAATACAGACAAAGAGGAATCGGTAGAACTCTTGTAAAGAGATGCCTAAAAGAAGCAAGACATCTCGGGCTAAAAAGAATTTTTGCGCTGACATATTCTCCTCATTTTTTTAAAAAAATGGGCTTTGAAGACATTGATAAGGCAAGGCTTCCACAGAAGATATGGGGTGACTGCATAAGATGTCCGAAGTTTCCCGAATGTGATGAACATGCAGTAATTATTCATTTGTAGCATGGAAAGGTTATTTCAAATTTTAGCTCAATCAATTAAGGCTGTAAAGGCTTTCAAGTTAAGGACTTTTTTCTGTCTTATAAGTGTTGCACTTGGCATCTCATCCATTACTATAATCGTAGCTGCAACTGAAGGGGCATATAAAAGGGCGCTGGAGATTGTTTCAAGATTTGGTCATGATTCACTGCTTGTATTAAGCGGTGGTGATGAAGCAAGGGCTCTGGGAGTAAGGCAAAAGTCATTGACTCTTGACGATGTAGAGGCTGTAAAGCATGCGTTTCCAAGCGCTTATTTGGTAGTTCCGATGGCATCAATGAGAGATGTAGATATGTCTTACAGAGATAGAAAACACAGGAGCCGGGTAATAGGCTCTACAAGTGATTACAGCCATGCATGGACATGGCCTGTAATGCAGGGGTCTGACTTTACTGAAGCTGATGTAAGAGGATTAAGAAATGTTGGCATTATAGGACAATATCTTTCAAAAAGACTTTTCGGAGATGAAAATCCGGTTGGAAGGCATATTCTTGTACGCGGCATTCCTGTGCAAATTGTAGGCGTGCTTTCTGAAAGAGGCACATCAGCAGGCGGAGAAAATCTTGATGACAGGATTATTCTTCCTATAAGCACAGTAATGAGAAAAATGCAAAACGAAACTAAATATATAACCGCTTTCAGAGTAAGGTTTCTTGACTATGAAAACCTCTATGATCGTGCTGAAGAACTTAGGCTATTTCTCAGAGAAAGGCACGGCATTCGTGAGCATGACCCTGATACCTTCAGGATAGTCTCTCCTAAAGAGATAATAGGCTTTCTTGTATCACTGACGGGCTCGCTAGTGATATTTTTAGGCATTACAGGGCTTATGTCCCTTATAGTTGCCGGCTTTGTGCTTGCCAACCTCTTTCTCCTTTCTGTCAAGGAAAGGACAGCAGAGATAGGCATCAGAAGGGCTTCGGGCGCAAAAAAAAGAGACATACTTATACAGTTTCTCGGGGAGTCAGTAATTATCACAACTGCAGGCGGGCTGTTAGGATTTATAGCAGGTGTGTTGTCTTCAAGACTTCTTATGCTGATAGCAGAGTTTCCAATACATTTTTCTTGGAAGGCGTTTGCAGTAGGCATGGTTCTTTCGCTTGTTGTTGGAATAATCTTCGGATTACAGCCTGCTATGAGAGCTGCAAACTTAAAGCCAATAGAAGCGATTAGAACCTAATGTTTTATGCAGGTCAAGCATGGCTCAAAGCCTTTAGAAAGTGTTGGTTGTAATGCATATGAAAGATTTAAAATGTATAACCCAACAAGTCAG
>DBNT01000101.1 GCA_002299835.1 Nitrospiraceae bacterium UBA665
ATTTTTAAATGAGGCAACGGGCATTACCCGTTTCCTCAAGGTATTGTTTCCTCATAATTGACAAAAAAGGCAACCACCCTTTAACTCCTATTAATTTAACCCTTAATTTTACCAACAGGGGGTTAGGGAGAAACTTTCAGAAGCGCTACCAGTGCTTATGAAAAGAAACTCAGGAGGTTTAACAATGCTTAATCCATTTTCTATTTTAGAGAGATTTATTTTTGAAAAAAAGACTTTACTTGCGCATCTAACTTTAAAGTTTAAGGACAATACTGCTATTATTAAATATGAAGATCGTATGCCAGAACAGAAAAGCATATCACGACTACAGCATTGAGGAGACCATTGAAGCAGGAATGCAGCTTCTGGGCACAGAAGTGAAGTCTTTGCGAGACAGCAAAGCCAACCTGAAAGACAGCTATGTGCTAATTAAAGATTCAGAGGTTATTTTGCTAAACTGCCATATAAGCCTTTATTGTCATGGAAACATTATGAATCACGATCCTCTGAGAACAAGAAAGCTTTTGCTTCACAAAAAAGAGATAGAGAGGTTAAGAGGCAAAATACAGCAAAAAGGCTATGCATTAATACCACTTAAAATATATTTTAAAGGGCATTATGCAAAGGTTGAAGTAGGGCTTGCAAAAGGCAAGAAGCAATATGAAAAAAGAGAGACAATAAAAGAGCGTGAGGCAAAAAGGGCAATAGAAAAAGCGATGAAAAGCAAAGGCGGAAGGAAAGGTTAGTCCTCTTTCTAACCCCTAAAACAGATTTAAAACATTCTCAAGTAGCCTCCTGTATTGTTAATAAAATTCCAAATCCAGTCTCATGAATCCTAAACTGGCTTCGCATAATCGCCTTTAAATGTGAGCCTGTCAAGCAGTGGTTAAACAAAAAAACAAAAAGGGGCTAAAGAAATGATAAAACAAAATATAGCTGAGCTTGTCGAAGCTGAAGACAGGGCAACAGTTATTAGTGAATTAGTGAATTGTGTTAATTCACTTGTGTCTATCTCACTAATTCACTTAAAAAAAAGGTTTTAAAATGCGGGAAACTTCGACAAGCTCATCTGGTCTCAACAAGAGGTGTGGTAAAGTCTATCTTTATTTTTCGGTTTAAAAAACTCATAGACGAGATAGACAAAATTTTATATATACTATTAAATAAGGCTTCACAAAATTAAAAAATTCCCTCTCTTCACAGGGGAGAAGGAATGGATGAGGGGGGATAAATAAATAAAATATTAGGGTTACGAATTTCGTGAAACCCACATACTATTAAAAACATGGGAGGTGCAATGACACAACTTGAAAAGGCGAAAAAAGGAGTAACAACAGAAGAGGTAAAAAAAGTAGCATTGGAGGAAGGTGTTGATGTAGAAACCGTAAGGTTAAGAGTTGCAGCGGGAAAGATTGTAATCCCTGCCAATAAGAACAGGATTAACAAAATTGTGGGCATAGGCAAAGGTTTGAGGACAAAGATAAATGCATCCATCGGTACATCAACAGACATTGCAGACATCCTCATGGAAGTGGAAAAGGCAAAGGTCGCAGAGCAGCACGGTGCTGATACGCTCATGGATTTAAGTGTAGGAGGCGATGTTCGCGAAATAAGAAGGGCTGTGATGGAAGCCATTAACTTGCCGATCGGCACTGTTCCCCTTTATGAGGCATTTGCCATTGCTATAGAAAAATACGGCAGTGCTGTAGATATGCCAGAGGAATTGCTATGGGATATACTTGAAATGCAATGTGAAGAAGGGGTGGCATTCATGGCAATCCACTGCGGTATAAATCTTATGACCATAGAGCGCCTGAAAAAGCAGGGCTATCGCTACGGGGGACTCGTATCAAAGGGTGGTTCATACCTCACTGCATGGATGCTTCATAATAATAAAGAAAACCCTTTGTATGAGAAATTCAATAGGGTTGTGGAGATATTGAAAAAGCATGATGTTGTATTAAGCCTCGGAAATGGATTCAGGGCAGGCGCAATACATGATTCATCAGACAGGGTGCAGATTCAGGAATTAATAATCAACTGCGAGCTTGCAGAGATCGGAAGAAATATGGGATGCCAGACAATGGTGGAAGGGCCCGGGCATATTCCCATAGACGAAATAGAGGCAAATGTGCTCCTTCAAAAAAAGATGAGCGGAGAATCGCCATTTTACATGTTAGGCCCTATAACTACCGACATCGCACCAGGATACGACCACATAACATCAGCCATAGGCGCTGCGCTCTCATCTGCCTATGGCGCTGATTTCATCTGTTATGTAACTCCAGCAGAGCATTTAGGCCTGCCGTTTCCCGAAGATGTGAAGCAGGGTGTTATTACAGCAAGGATTGCAGCATATATCGGTGATATGGTCAAGCTTAAAAAGCGAGACAGGGACAAGGAGATGTCTATTGCTCGGAGAGACCTCGACTGGCATAAACAGTTTGAATTGGCAATCGCAAAGGATGAGGCAATAAGGATCAGAAACGAAAGGCAGCCATCAGCCGAAGACTCATGCACCATGTGCGGCCAGTTCTGCGCCTCGAGGATTTTGAAGGGGATGTTTGACAATGAGATAAAGAGCGGAGGAAAGCGATAAAAACTCTTTACTAAATGCAAATATACTTGCATTTAGTAGCACTATGTGCTACTATACTTGCATATGGTACAGAGACATTTTTGGCTGGATAAGATTAAAAAAGGACTGCAAAAGCGTTCGGTTCTCTGGCTGTCAGGGGTGCGCCGTGCTGGAAAGACAATTCTCTGCCAAAGCCTTCCAGAAATAGAATACTTTGACTGTGAATTGCCGAGGGTTCGGCGCATGATGGAAGACCCACAGTCTTTCCTTGAAGATTTGAGGGGACGAACCATAGTATTGGATGAGGTTCATCGCCTTGCCAATCCGTCCGAAATACTTAAAATAGCCGCAGACCATTATCCCGATACAAAGATTGTGGCAACAGGATCGTCTGCGCTCGGCGTTTCTGCAAAATTCAAAGATACTTTGGCAGGCAGAAAATCTGAATTATGGCTTACACCTATGATTTCAGCAGACCTAATTGATTTCAAACAAACAGATCTGAAACACAGGTTTATTCACGGTGGGTTGCCGCCGTTCTTTTTAGCCAAGGCTCTCCCTGATCGCGAATTTCAGGAGTGGACAGAAGCATATTGGGCCAAAGATATTCAGGAGTTATTCAGGCTTGAGCGGCGGTATTCATTTTTAAAGTTCACCGAACTCCTTATAGTCCAAAGCGGAGGAATATTTGAGGCAACGCGCTTTGCCCGTCCATGCGAAGTCAGCCGGTCAACAATTTCAAACTACCTCGCTGTCCTTGAGACAACATTCGTGGTTCATATTATACGACCTTTTAGTTCACATCGTCCCACAGAGATTATTTCTGCGCCAAAGGTATATGCCTTTGATACAGGCTTTATGTGCTATTACCGCGGCTGGCATGATCTCAGAAATGAAGATTTTGGCACATTGTGGGAGCATTATGTCCTAAACGAAATACTGGCGCATACACAGTCTCGCAGAGTCTTGTACTGGAGGGACAAACGAGGCCACGAGGTTGATTTTATATTAGCAAAACGTCAGTCCGAGCCTATGGCAATAGAGTGCAAATGGTCATCATCAGAATTTGACCCCGCAAACATCAAGGCATTCAGAAGACAGTATCCAAAGGGAAATAATTTTGTGGTTGCAGCAGATGTGAAAAGAGCTTTTTCTCAAGCATATGATGATATTCAAGTTAGGTTTATCGGTCTGGAAGATTTAATAAGTCATATAGTTTTTTAATTGCTGAATTGGCAGATTTTTTTATTGACAAGTATAGCTTATAACTGGTATAAAGTTATACTTGTAAAATTTATTTATTGTTAATTTTTTCTGTAAGTTGGTCCGCATGCCAGACTTTTAAATCCATAAACAGGAGGTGTAAAGATGAAATTAGCCGTTTTTGTAAGCGACTACAAAATCACAGTTGATACTCTTGACAGGTTATCCGCCGAAAAAATGGGAATAATCTTTGTAGGCAATGGTGTCTATCACGCATCAATTAAGGAAAATGGAAAGCCATCTTTTCTTTTTGACAAATCAGCACACTTCTATGCCCTCAAAGAAGATCTTGAAACAAGAGGGGTAGATCCTTCAGGGATTGACAGCAGGGTAAAGGCTGTTACTTACGGCGATGTTGTAGACCTTATAATGAATGATTACGAAAAATTAGCATGGTTATAGGAGGTGGTAAAATGGCTGTTTTGACTATAGGAGTATTTTCTTCGCTTATCGGTTCAATGAATTATGATTTTGCCTTAAGGCTTTCAGATGCTGCGGCTGACAAAGGGCACAAAGTAAATTTATGGTTTTCAGGCAATGCTGCGGGGTCTCCGATAAAGGGACAAAAACACCTTAAAGATTACTCTCACGGCGAAAAGCCTTTAAAGGCATTGCTTGAAAAAGGCATTGAAATATGCACCTGTGAGGCTTGTTCTGTAGCAAGGGGAGTCAATAAAACTAATGCTATAGAAGGTGTTCAGTGGAATGCTATGCACTGGTATCTTGCAAAGATATACAGCTCTGACAGGGTATTGCATATAGGAGGTGAATAATATGGCAGATATAAAATTAGCATTTATAGTTCAACGACTCCCATATAAAAGCGAAAATCCTAAACTTGCTGCAACGCATGCAATGGCATATCAGACAGTTGAAATCCTGCTTGAAGACGGACAGACTATTACTCCTGCCCTTTGTTATATAGGTGAAGGGGTTTTAAACTGCGTTAAAGACCAGAAGGCAATGGATATTTATGGAATCACAAGCACAGAGATGCATTTTAAAAGCTGCCTATTGGTTGATATGGATGTCTATGTGTGCAAAGATGACCTTGAAAAATTCGGCATATCTGAAGACAGGATAGCAGACGCCGAAGATATGGGAGCAGATAAAAAAGTACAGATTGTTCCGTTTGAGGCAATTCAAAAGGTGATGAATACAGCTAACCATCTCCTTTTCTTCTAAACTAAACTATTAAGGAGGAAAAAATGCCAGATTTAAAATCACAGCCTATAGCAGAAACGCTCGATGTTCTGGGAAGGGTTTGTCCGTATCCGCTTGTTTTAACCAAAAAGGCTATGGAAAAACTTCCGAGCGGCGCAGTACTGAAGGTATTAAGTGATGCGCCTGCATCTGCCGAAGACTCAATCCCGAGGTTTGCTGAAAAGCAAGGCTATGAGCTTGAGTCAGTAAAGCTTGAAGACAAAGGCTACTGGGAGCTTTATTTAAAGAAAAGCTAAACAGTTTAAAAATAAAAAGGGTGACTGGATCTCCAGTCACCCTTTTTATATATCTACAATTACATCTCTGTTATCGTAATTGCAGATGGTGGACATACGCCTAAGCAGCTCTCACAGAAAACACATTCTGATGTCTGGTAGGGGTCAGATTTGCCGTCAACCATCCTGAATACCTCCTGAGGGCATACATTTACACATTCTTCGCAGCCTTCACATTTTGCTGCATCAACCGCTACAAGATACACTATTATATCACCTCCTCTTAGTGTTCAAGCTTAATGTTGGCAGTTTCTTCTCTTACTGAAATCGCAATTTTATAAAGCACTGTAAGAATAAGAAATCCAATCGCCCATACACCTATTGTGATTAATGTTTCAAGAAATGTAGGCCAGTATTCTGTAATTCTTCCAAATGGGTTAGGGACAAATCCGCCTATTATAAATCCAAACCCCTTGTCAATCCACAAAGAAATGAATAATACCACACATGCAAGGGTAAGTATCCCTTCGTTTCTTCTTAAAGGAGGCATTATTAATAGCACAAGCGAGACTACTGCAAGGATGCTCGATGTCCACATAATAGGAACGAGTGTGTTATGACCGTCGAGTCCTGTGTAAAGATACGCAAGCGAGTAGCCGTATCCTGGAATGCCGCTGTACAATGAAGTAAAGAGCTTCAGCCCTATA
The DNA here is from genome assembly GCA_002299835.1 of Nitrospiraceae bacterium UBA665. Classification (GTDB taxonomy): domain Bacteria; phylum Nitrospirota; class Thermodesulfovibrionia; order Thermodesulfovibrionales; family Dissulfurispiraceae; genus UBA665. The sequence goes on from DBNT01000101.1 coordinate 5,988, forward strand.
AAAAACACATTCGCTGCCATAGCATATGTTACTATTTTTGCAATCGACTGAATGGCTTCTATACCCGGATCAAACCTTGACACCCTTCTTACAATCATTGAAAGTATTATAAGAAGTGCAGGGCCTCCTGCAAATGCTGAAGATAAAAAGCTTGCTGCTGTTAATGCGCTGAACCAGAAATGCCTGTCAGGCAGACCTGCATAGAGAAATGCCGTTACAGTATGAATACTGATAGCCCACGGGATTGACAAATATATCAAGGGTTTTACCCATGAGGCAGGTTTAACACCTTTTTTGTCAGCATGAAGCGTAGCCCATCCAATTATTATATTAAGGCCAAGATAACCTCCCAGCACCAAAGCATCCCAGAACATAACCGAACTGGGGTTGGGGTACAGCATGACATTCATTATTCTCATCGGCTGCCCCATATCTACAAATATAAACAACATGCACATGATCACTGCCGAGACAGCCAGAAATTCCCCTAAAATGACTATTTTTCCGAATTTTTTGTAATCATGAAGATAATAGGGAATAACAAGCATAACCGCTGAAGCTGCAACACCGACTAAGAAAGTAAACTGCCCTATATAGAGTCCCCATGAAACATCACGGCTTAGTCCTGTTATTGCAAGGCCATATTTATATTGCTGTAGATATGCAATGAAGCCTATCCCTGCAATCGCTATCAGAAAAAATATCCATAACCAGTATCTCCTGCTTCCGACAAGTGCCTTTTCAAGCATATTCACCGCCTCCTTTATCTCTTCCTAAATCTAATATGTAAAACACAACGGGCTCAGTGCCTAATTTAGGTTTTCTTACAAGGGTGTAATGCCTTCTTAATGCCTCTCTTACCACGGAGTTAGTATCAGAAAGGTCCCCAAACAGCATTGCACCCTGAGATGCCTCCACACATGCTGGCATAAGGCCTCTTGCGAGCCTTCCTTCGCAGAAAATGCATTTTTCTACAACACCTATCATCCTCGTAGGATACTCGGGGTTTGTCTCTTTTATATAAGGTCTTGGATTTGTGTAATTAAAGCTCCTCGCTCCATAAGGACATGCTGTCATGCAAAATCTGCAGCCGATACACCGATGCATATCCTGCTGCACTATGCCGTCTTTTCTTTTAAATGTTGCCTTTGTCGGACATACCCTTACACAAGGAGGGTTTTTACAGTGGTTACAAAGAAGCAGAACCATTTTATCTTTTAGTCCTTCGGTCATATATTGATGTTTGGCTTCAGAGAATGTATGAGCAAAATCATCTGTCCATATCCATTTAATCTCATGGTTTGGGTTTTCTATTGCTGGAACATTATGTGCTTTATGGCATGCATTTATAACTTTTTTGTAATCTGCCTCTGTTTTAAACTTGCTTGTATCAATAACCATACCCCACTGTTTGGCTTCAAGTGCGCCAGGCAAATCAGAAACCGACCCTGCCTCTAAAAATTCACCAGGCTTTCTAATCATCCATCCTGCCCCTATTCCTATAGATGAAAGTCCAATCAGTTTTAAAAAACCTCTTCTGTCCATGCTCATAATTTTTTCTCCTTTGGCTCAATGTGACATGTCCAGCAATAAGGTTTTACTGCAACATAGGTATGACACTCATTGCAAAACCTTTCCTTGTTAGAATGACAGCGCATGCATGTATTTTGCAAACTTTTCTCAAACAATTTACCTTCTGTGTTTATATAAGCCCTCCTGCCGTCACGGATAGCGGAATCCTTCCAGTCATTGAGCATAGTCATATGCTCTACCCTCATGAATTCCCTTGGTTCCACACACTTTTTCTCCACAAGCTCATTTATAACAGGTGTGTCCAGGCTGGGGTCAGGTGTTGCTATAACCCTCCCGATATTATAGTAAAACGGAAAGGCTACAAAAAGAAGAAATATGATTATACCCATGATTACCTTGCCGCTGTTATACATCTTTAGCATCCTCCTTTCCACCAGATTTTTGGGCAGATTTTTGTGGAAGTGGCTCACCGCGCAAGTCTGTAGTCCTCTCTTTCTCCCCTTTCATCACAAGCGCATTAGCCACAAGTTCATGAAGCCCTGCAACCTGCACACCGGGCACCCAGTAGTCCACTAAAGGTTGAAGGGACGCCCTATCAATAGCGCACATATTTGCAAGCGTATTTACTCCATGTATATCATGGACATGCTTAACAGCATTAGCCCTTGGAAGTCCTCCCCTCATCCTCAGTTCCATATTCTCGGATGCGTTTATGCCCGAACCGCTGCCGCAGCAGAAGGTCTTTTCCCTGATTGTATTTTCAGGCATTTCGTAGAAGTGGTTGCATACATTCTTTAACGCGTAGCGCGGTTCTTCAAAAATGCCCATGCCCCTTGATGTATTGCATGAGTCGTGCCATGTTACCTTCAAATGATCATTTCTGGACGGGTCTAACTTCAGCCTTCCGTGTTTTATAAGGTCTGCAGTAAACTCAGCAATATGAACTACCTTGGCAGAACTTGCATGTTCAAACCTCGTGCCTGTAATTGGAGAGACAGGCGCCTCCATAAAGTCCGGCGGCCCCCACCATGTATTCTGATATTGGTGCCAGAGCCTCCACATATGACCGCATTCGCCGCCCAATATCCACTTAACGCCCAATCGTTTAGCCTCAGAGTATATCTTTGAGTAAAGCCTTTTAGCCATTTCATTGGATGTAAAGAATCCGAAGTTTCCGCCTTCAGAGGCATATGTACTCCATGTGTAATCTAATCCGAGTTCATGGAAGAGCATGAGGTATCCCATAGCAGTGTAAACCCCAGGCATTCCGAAAAGATCTCCAGAAGGTGTTATAAAAAGTATCTCGGCTCCTTTTCTATTAAAGGTTGGTTCTATCTTTATGCCTGTAATAGTCTCTATATCATCCAGCATGAATTCTATATTGCTTTTAATTGTATGCGGCTCAAGTCCGAGATGATTGCCTTTCATAAAACAGTTGGCTACCGGACCACCGATCCAGCCGGGCTGCAATCCTAATAGATTCGTCAACTCTCTTCCTATAATTGTGATTTCAGCCTGATCAATCCCGTAGGGGCAAAATACAGAACACCTGCGGCACTCTGTACACTGATAATAATAAAACCACAACTCCCTTATCACATCGTCTGTCAGTTCCCTTGCGCCGGCTGCCTTTCCGAATATCTTGCCGCCTGTTGTAAAATACTTCCTGTAAACAGACCTCAAAAGCTCTGCCCTCAAAACAGGCATATTCTTTGGATCTCCGGTGCCCAGATAAAAATGGCATTTGTCAGCACATGCCCCGCATCTTACACATATATCCATAAAGACATGGAAAGAACGGTATTTTTGCAGCCTTTCCTTAATGCCGTTAAGGACTATTTCTTTCCAGTTTTCAGGAAGATTCCAGTTCTTATCTGCGGGTTTCCACTCGTGTATATTTGGGAAATCAACTGCTCCAAGTTCCTTTGCCTTTGTAGGATGCAGGTACATATGTTCCCGTATGTCAGCGGGTGTGTCCATCCAGTCGGTCTGTGGAGACTTATAGTCTATTTGCATCAAATCATTTGGTTTCTTTATAAATTTTCCCATAATTTCTCCTTAATTTCTCCTTATTTTATTGGCTCCTTTTCTACCGGTATTTCAGCCATTTTCATTTTATCCCTGAATTCCTCTTCATATTCTTCATAGGTATGCACCTTTACAGGATAATTCCATGGATTGGCATGATAAAACTCACGGCTGTTGCCAGTCATATTCCTCGTCGGACTCATAAAAATGCCACCCATATGCACAAGCTTACTAAATGGAAAATAAGCAAATAAAGCGCTCACTAAAAAGAGATGGATATAGAATAAAGCGCCTATTCCGTCAGGAATTACAGGAGCAAATGTTACAAGCCCCATTGTAAGTTCCTTTACCGCTACTATGTCAGTCTTCAGGAAATATCTCATTAGTATTCCAGTCGTTGCTATACCTATAATCAGAAACAAGGGAAAGTAATCAGCAGGCAGTGATATATAACGCACCTGTGGGATATAAAACCTCCTTAAAAGCAGATAGGCTGCGGCTGCAAGGAGTATCGCACCTGTCATAAAAAGTTTCGGTATTCCTATCTCAAGAAAACCATCAAAGGTCTCTAAAAAATGCAAATAGAATGGTTCGGTCTGTGTAAAAAATCTTATATGTCGGAGCAGTACTATGAGAAATGTATAATGAAAAACTATTCCTGCAAGCCAGAGCCATTTGTCGGAACCGTAAATGAACCTGGAGCCGTCTCTCAATTCGCCTTTCTGGTTTCTGAAAAGAGAGCGAAAAAGCAGCACATCCAAAGCCATCCTTCCGATAACACCGGCTGTGCTTGAAGGATTTTCGAGTTTATTCTGCTTAATCCATGGAAGCGACTTCTGCTGCCCGCATGTTGTGGGTATACAGAACGGCGAAGGAGACTTAGCCCATTTAGTAACCCGGTAAATAACCCCTATGACGAACAAAAACAGAGCTGCATAAGGAATGACCACCCCAAAAAGAAAATGCATCTTTGCTCCGCTTACACCTGCTATAACAAGCAGGATAAGCGCTATGACCATAAAAAATGGAAACAGTATCTTCATCTGCTCACCTCTTTTTTGTTCAGTTTATTGCTTTCAGACAATATCTCTTCAAGCTCCGATTTTTGTGCATGTTTGTCAAATATCCGGTTGGCCCTTTCTATGAGCTTAGATGTCATATTTCTAAGCTCATTTGCCTTGATCTCATAGATTTTTTCCCTGCAATTCATATAGACATCAAAGGATAAGAGCAGAAGGTTGTCCACCTTATGATCAAAGGCTGACAATTCGCCAGAAAGCTCTGCCGCACGGATTTTTTCTCCGAGTTCTTCTCTTACTACTCTCTTTAAAGCTGGTATAAAGGCGAGAGACTGCGAAGGGGCAAAATCCTGAATAGCCCTGATTTTGATAATGTCGTTAAGTAATAGAGACAGTTTATCCCTATTGGCTTTGTTCAGAAGTTCGTCAAGAATTGCCTGCATTGAATTATAGAAGGCATTGCCTACCGGATTTGCAAACAGGTCTTTTTGTTTTTTTAAAAATTTAGCGGTGTCATCCGGATAGGTATTCAATATTGCATCAAACCATTTTTTTAAAATAGTCTGTTTTTTTTCTAAAAGGAGTTCGATCAGGTTCATGTTTTTATGCAATATCTCCCCTCGAATCGGCATAGATTATACTTCATCGCATATTAAATTATAATATTGGTTTGTTATGTCCGGGTCAGTCCGCTCCTCATATGTTTTATTTAGAGGAGCGGCTTATAAAAACCCTAACTACACGCAACCTGTTGGCTTTGGAAGTCCAGCATATCTACAGGCCTGTTTTGCAGGTCCATCCGGAAAGAGCTCATAAAGGTATTTTGTATTACCTTTTTCAGGCCCCATTACCTTTGCAATCTCTTTAACGAGGATTTTTATCATCGGAGCGATCTGGTATTTTGCATAGTAATCTCTGAGAAAATTGATAACCTCCCAGCGAGCATTATCGAGAGCAAGGCCGTCTTTGCTGGCCATAAACTCTCCGAATTCCTTTGTCCAGTCGTCAAGGTTTACAAGATATCCGTCCTCATCAATCTCAATTTGCTTCCCTTGAAATTCAATGTGTGGCATTTTTTACCTCCTTTCTTGGTTTGGTCTGGAAATTATACATTATTAATGATTCTTATTCAATAATGGCAATTACGCCATCCCGATTTAGAAATTCTAAA
>DBNT01000005.1 GCA_002299835.1 Nitrospiraceae bacterium UBA665
TGCAAGAGCCTCTCTGTTTTTGTTTTAACTTTTGCCTTTTATAAAATCTATTGGATTTATTGGCTTACCGTGTCGCCATACCTCATAACTGATATGAGGACCCGTAGCAGTGCCTGTAGCGCCAACATGGGCAATAATATCACCCCTTTTAATCCTCTGTCCTACTCGTACAATATTTTTCTTGTTATGGGCATATAATGTCCGATAGCCGAAGCCATGCTCTATAACAATAATATTACCATATCCGCCTTGCCAACCAGAAAAGCTTACAACGCCGTCAGCAGTTGCCATGATAGGGGTTCCGGCAGGTGCAGCTATATCTATTGCCGAATGAAACTCTTGCCTGCCGTGTACAGGATGCATTCTATTGCCAAATTTTGATGTTATTCTTCCTTGAACAGGCCAACCTCTCGGGGTTGCCATAAAAATATCTTTTTGTTCATTTAGAAATTCACTTATTTCTTTGACTGTTGCAACCGTGTTTCTTACCTGCTCTTTCAATATATTAATATCAAGTGAGTCAGCACCACCTTTTGCATCTACATTTTCAAGAATTCTTTCCTTACTGCCAAAAGACAGAAGCCTCTTAAACTCTGCCTCAGCCTTTTTAATCGCTGCTATTGTGGCATTTAATTCAATAAACTGATCAGTATAAAGATTCAACTTGTTTTTCATATCATAATATTGGGCAGTGCTGACAGCAATAGAGACAATATAAACAGAGCCTATAAGCCATAACATAACCGACATGACAACCCCGATAGATGGAAGCCTTATATTAAGAGTCCGCTTACTGTCATGAGGGATAAGCATGATAGTGACAGGAGTAAAAAGCCTTTTTAAAAACCTTTTTGCCTTATACATATCTTTTCTTTACCTCCTTTCTCTTCTATAGTTCCTATGCAATAGGCATTAAAACCAATGCCACAAAGAGCCGAGACTGTAAAGTCTTTATAAGCTTTGTCAACAATTATAACATATCCTATTCCCATATTAAAGGTTTTTTTCATGTCTGCATCAGGCACATTTCCAATATTTTTAATAAGATTAAATATAGGGGGCACAGTCCATGATTCCTCATTTATTACTGCTGTCAGCCCATCCTTTATTACTCTCGGCACATTTCCTATTATACCGCCTCCTGTTATGTGTGCCATTGCATGAACATCCACTTTACCCTTCAACGCATTGAATGCCTTTACATATATTCTTGTAGGCTTAAGCAGTTCTTCGCCGATTGTAGCGCCGAGTTCAGGGACATATGTATTAACACTAAGATTAGCCGCATCAAAAAAAACCCTCCTTGCAAGGGAATAGCCATTACTGTGCAGGCCGCTCGATGCCAAGCCTATAATAACATCTCCCTCTTTTATTTTTGAGCCGTCAATGATTTCATCTCTATCTACAACACCTACTGCAAAACCGGCAAGGTCATACTCATTTTCAGAATAAAATCCGGGCATCTCTGCTGTCTCGCCTCCTATAAGGGAGCATCCTGACTCCGCGCATCCTTCTGTAATTCCCTTTATAACATTCTTTGCCTTTTCCGGTTTGAGTTTTCCTGTTGCAAAATAGTCAAGAAAAAATAAAGGCTCTGCTCCGAGGGTTAGTATATCATTCACACACATTGCAACAAGGTCTATGCCAACTGTGTCGTGCCTGTCCATCATAAAGGCAATCTTTAATTTTGTCCCAACCCCGTCTGTTCCACTAACGAGCACGGGCTCTTTATATTTTTTAATATCAAGCTTAAACAATGCGCCAAAAGAGCCGATGTCCATCATCACCTCCGGCCTAAATGTCTTTTTAACCATCGGTGAAATGAGGCTCACAAACCTGTCGCCTTCGTCAATGTCAACGCCTGCTTTTTTATAAGTCAACTCTTCCATATCACCTCTAAACTATCTTCATGCTTATATCCACAGCCCTTGCAGAGTGTGTTAATGCGCCAACTGATATAATATCAACACCTGTCTTTGCAATATCCCTTATATTTTCTAAATTCATGCTTCCTGATGCCTCAAGTAAAATGCTATTTTTTGCTAATTTTAAATTTCTAATTTCAACAGCCTCTCTCATATTAGCAACGGACATATTATCAAGCATAATAACATGAGCGCCTGCATCCAATGCCTCTTTAAATTCATTAAGATTTTTTACCTCAACCTCAATTTTTAAAAGATGATGCCCCTTTTTCGCAAGCCCTACAGATTTTTTTATACCCCCGGCAATCTTTATGTGATTATCCTTAATCAAAATGCCGTCATAAAGACCAAACCTGTGATTAGCTCCTCCGCCTATTGTCACTCCGTATTTCTCCATAATACGCATTCCGGGTATTGTCTTCCTCGTATCGGCAATCTTCACAGGCAGTCCTTTAACTTTTTCCACAAACCGCTTTGTAATTGTGGCAATTCCGGATATACGCTGTAGGATATTCAATGAAATTCTTTCTCCTAATAAAAGGGCCCTTGCGCTCCCCGAAGCTTTTGCAATAATATCTCCTTTTTTGACATTTGCTCCTTCATCAAAAAAAATTTTTATATTTACCTGCTGGTCAATTATGCTAAATACTTCCTTAACAAATGGCATTCCTGCAAGAATAAATTCTTCCTTTGCAATAATATCTGCCGCGGCATTTTTCGCCTCCGGGACAATCAAAAAAGATGTTATATCGCCATGTCCTATGTCTTCCTGAATGGCAAGGTGTATCGTCTCTTTTAGTAACCAATTCATAGTTTATAATACTTAAGTTGAGCGATTATTACTCTAAAAATGCAGGTCGGGTATGGCGAAAAGCCTTTAGACCCGACATTATAAAGACACACTCTTGTTTCCGTCATCACCGTCGGTGGTTACTTGATGAGTTATACATTTTAAATCTTTCATACGAATTGTAACCAACACTTTCTAAAGGCTTTGAGCTATGCCCAACCTGTATAAAATCGCTTCATTTAAATAACAGCAAATGCTGACCGATCTACTATAATCCGTAAAGAAACATTTGCATGCTTCGACAAGCT
>DBNT01000095.1 GCA_002299835.1 Nitrospiraceae bacterium UBA665
GCATCGCGAAGGTTATAAATTCAGAAGGCAGTGCAGTATCGGGCACTTTGTAGTTGATTTTTACTGCCCAGCTTTGCGATTAGCCATAGAACTTAACTTCTTGTTATGAACACATCCATTTTTTATTTTTGGTTAAGAATCTTTGGAGACGGAAGGCATATGAATATGGATATATTGGAAGAGTTTCCTTTTCCACCTGAGAGCAATATTTTAAAATATGCCCCTCTGTTGAAAAAAGCTAAAGAAGTATTCATGGCTAATCTGTTTTCTGTTTTTGATAGCAAGAGAAATAGGTTTTTAACCAGCAATATAAAATCTCATATTGATTTATTAGACCTTATGTTAGGCAAGATTTTTTATGGTTTGGAATATAATGAAATTCTTCATATTATGAATTATGATTTTGAAATTAGAGGTGGCATTAAACTCCAACAACCCTTCATCACCCTCGTTGACCAAATCCTCGCCGCAAAAAAGAAAGACCCCAACGCCGACACCTCTGCCCTTGAACACCAGATTGATAAAATGGTCTATAAACTATATGGTTTGACAGATGATGAGATTGCGATTGTCCATAATCCGTAATGAATATAGATTGCATGGCGATTTTGCTGTCATTGCGAGCACCCGATGGGTGTGAGGAATCTTATCAGAAAAGGCAAGATTCCTCGCTTCGCTCGGAATGACTACGGATTATGGGATTGTGGAGGGAAATGATAAATGTTAAAATAACGATAACAAGGAGGTGCTATCCATGATAGAAGTGAAAGTGCCCATATCATCAGATGATATTATTGATGCAGTAAAAAAGATGAAGAAGCATGAAAGAGAATCTTTTATTGAAGATTTACTTGCAATGACCTCTCCTGATTACATTCAAAGCATCAAAGAGGCGAGAGCTGATTATAAAACTGGCAAGACTAAATCGCATAAAGAGATTTTCTGAGAATGATTTATGACCTCGTCTATACGTATAGAGCGGAAAAAGATATTAAAAAACTTGACCCTTCTGTAAAGCGACAGATAAAGAACGCTATCCTTAAATTACAAGACAATCCGTTAGAATATTCTGAGAAGTTGACTGACCCGAAAATAGGGACATATCGTTTCAGAACTGGTGATTACAGGGTTATTTTTGATATCGAAGGCAGAGATATTGTCATCCTGAAAGTTGGTCACCGTAAAGAAATTTATAAGAGGGGTTAAGTGCATAATTATCTTATCACCCTCGTTGACCAAATCCTCGCTGCCAAGAAACAACCCCCTTCCCCCTTAACAAAGGGGGAAGGGGGTTGTAATCCCTTTGATAAGGGGGAATACCCCAATGTCGACACCTCCGCCCTTGAAATGCAGATTGATGAAATGGTATATAAACTATATAGTTTAACAGATGATGAAATTGTGATTGCGAGGAGAGCAAAATGATAGTAGTCGGTCTAACAGGAAATCATGGGATGGGCAAGAGCACAGTTGCCCGGATGTTTAGAGAATTCGGCGCTGTTACTATTGATACAGACGACATAGTTCGTGAACTCCTCAAAGATTCCGCTGTGATTTATGAGATAAAAAAGGCATTTGGAGAGGATATTGTGAAAGGCAATGAGATAAATAAAAAACTGCTTGCTGAAATTGTTTTTGAACATCCACATATGAGGATATTCCTTGAGAATATACTTCATCCAAGGGTTTTTGACAAAATAGATAAGGAGCTAAAAAAATTGCCTGAAGACTCTATTGTAATAGTTGAAGCGCCTGTAATATTTGAAAGAGGCTATCAAAACAGGTTTCACAGGATTATAACAGTGTTTACAGATGAGGATGCTGCTGTCAGCCGTTTGAAAGAAAAGGGAATACAGGAAGAAGATGCGCGTAAGAGGCTTAAAAGCCAATTTCCCGTAGAAATGAAGATAAGTAAATCGGATTATGCGGTAGACAACAGCAAAGACCTTGAAAGCACAAGGAAACAGGTAGAGGAGATTTACACCAGATTATAGACATGGAAATTATTAAAGAATTACAAACTAAATTGGATTATCCTAATCCTGTTGTTACCATCGGAAACTTTGATGGCGTTCACATTGGACATCAGAAGATATTCAACAGAGTTGTGGAAAAGGCCCATGAATTAAACGGCACGGCTGTGGCAATAACATTTTATCCTCATCCTGTGCGTGTGCTGGCTCCTGACAAGGGGTTAAAGATACTTACAACATTTGAAGACAAAATTAGGCTTATAGCCAGCACAGGCATAAAAGTTATCATTTGTATAAATTTTACTAAGGAATTTTCTCGGATTGATTCAGAGGACTTCATAAGAAACATCCTTGTTGAAAAAATCGGCGCAAAATGGGTGACAGTAGGCCATAATTATGCCTTCGGCAAAGGCAAAAAAGGCACTACCTCACTGCTCAGAAGAAAAGGAAAAAAATACGGGTTTGGCGTGAGTGTTGTCAGATATGCGAAGGTGTATGACGACATTGTAAGCAGCAGCAGGGTCAGGAGCCTTCTTTTGAGAGGAAGGGTTTGTGAGACGTTAAAGATGCTCGGAAGGGCATATCATATTGAAGGCGCTGTAATTAAAGGTGCTGGAAGGGGGGACTATCTTCTGAATACCCCAACTGCAAATATAACTACCCCGAATGAACTTGTACCCAAAGAAGGAGTTTATGCCGTCAAAATATCAATAGGCAGGAGGCAGGAGGCAATAGATTTCGTGTCCGTTGCCCGTGTTCCGTGTCTATTAACGAAGCAAGGGCAACGGACACGGGCAGCGGAAGTTCATAATGGCATTGCTAATATAGGCAAAAATCCCACTTTCGCCACTGCATTCGGAAATATTCAGATGAGCTACGAGGTTCATATCTTTGATTTCAACAAAAACCTGCTTGGACAGGAGATAAGAATACACTTCATTGACAGGATAAGGGATGAAAAGAAATTTTCAGGAATTGGCGAGCTTAAAGAGCAGATAAAAAAAGATATACAAAAAGCAAAGGAAATACTCTCAAAACGAAAAGCAACCCTCATATATCTTTGTGAACAAAATGTGGTGTCAGAACTTAAGCTTTAACCTAAATTGAGCGATTTTATGCAGGTCAGACATAGCCATAATCTGCAATCAAGCAAAGCAGGGGTAATATTCATATGTTAGAATATTTCATTACAGACTGTGGAAAATAGAAATACGGTAAAAAAAAGGGGGGGGTGAATCATGTCAAAGGTATACTTCGCATCAGCACGGGTAAAAAAATGGAAATATGATGAAAGCATGCCTGGCAAGCTTGAAAGGCTCTTAAAAGAAATAGGGCTTTCGCGTTATTTTGAACAAAAAGAATGGGTGGCAGTTAAAACTCATTTTGGCTCTGAAGGGGCGCACAGGATTGTCAGGCCTGTATTTTTGAGAAAAGTTGTTGATGCATTAAAAGAAATAGGCGCTAATCCATGCCTTACAGACACGGTTAGAATAAAAGGCCTTGATTACCTTGAAGTGGCAAACCAGAATGGCATTAATCACCTTTCTGTTGGCGCTCCTGTCGTTATTGCAGACGGGCTCTATGGCAATGACAATATAATGGTAAAGGCAGGAGAAATATTAGGCGAGATTGCTGTGGCTTCTTTAATACATGATGTTTCTGCTATGGTTGTTTGTTCCCATGTAAAAGGCCATATAAACGCAGGATACGGGGGAGCTATAAAAAACATAGCAATGGGCGCTGTAAGCGGCTCTCACAGAACCTGCGGATGGAAATGCGGCAGGGGAGCAATGCATGCAATTGGGGAAGGCAAATTTATATGGGATGATGAAAAATGCACATTCTGCTATCAGTGTGAGGAAATATGCCCGCTTGATTGTATAGAGTTTAAAGATGAGAAATTTGATTATTATGATGAAAAATGCTGGAGGTGCGGAAGGTGCACAAGGGTCTGTCCAGAAGGCGCTCTTACCCTTCCGGGTGGAGATGACAAAACCTTTATGAAATCCCTTGCCGAGGCTGCAAAGGCTGTATTAAGCACTTTCAAGCCTGATAAGGTCATTTATATTAACTTCCTCACAGAAATACAGCCTGAGTGCGACTGTATGCCTGCAGCAGAAGTGCCTATAATTCAGGATATAGGGATATTGGTTTCTGATGATATTGTTGCAGTAGAACAGGCTTCAATTGATTTACTGATAAAAGAAAAGCCCCTTCCGTCTTCACTTGCAGAAGAACGGAATGTAAAAGAGGATGAGGATATTCTCTTATCGCTTCATAAAAAGCCATACATTATTCAGGTTGAAGAGGCTGAAAGGCTCGGGCTTGGCAGAAGGGAATATGAGCTAAAAGAATTGGTCTAACAAAATCAAAAAAAATGCTGCTGCCCATAATATATGGACAGCAGCTTGGGGGAGGTAACGAGGTACTTCTATAATTTAGATTAACAAAGAATAAGGCAGATGTCAAGAACAAAAAGCAGATTATCTATTAATTTTAATTTTGGCTTAATAATAGATTTTTATAAAATAAAAATTGTAGTTGCTTATAGTGACTGTTTTCTGGTATAGTTATTTATATAGAGATAATTTGCCTGCCCTATTAGTGGTTAGGTGAAGATGTTGATCCTGCAAATTAGATTATTTTGGGAGCCAGTGTTAGGTATGTAGTGTGCAGTCCTTCCCCGGCAACGGGATGCGAGGAAGCCTAAGCTACCTTCGAGGCACCCACCTACAGAAACAGGGATCTAATTTTTCATCTACACGGCAGGGCGGGCTTAACATAGATGACTCTGGATAGATGCAATTGAATTGTAATATAAAGGAAGTTAGGACTTGCATGATTAAATGGATACACCTGCTAAAAAGTATGATGTATATAAGGTGGTTTGAAATACATAAAAATATTTATCATGCTATTGTCCTCTGCTAAATAGCAGACTGATTTACAGTTTAATCACTTCTCTTTTGCCTATCCCCGGTCATCCCGTATTTAAGACCTAAATTGAGCGATTCTTTTGACAAATCAAGGACAGGCGTCTCGCCTGTCTCAGTGGCATTATGAGATAATAAATCGCTTAATTTAGGTAAGAATTAAGTTATTGAGTTAAAAATTACTGATTGACTTAATGACTCATTGACTCAATATATGGAGGGGATAGCCCATGGATATTAATGTATTGTATCTCATAATCGCTCTTATGGTCGGAGTTGCTACTGGAGTAGCTTCCTTTCTGATTTATAAAAACAGCCTTAAATCACAGGAGTCAGCTAAAGAAATAGAGCGCATGCATCTCCTTGATGAGGCAAAAAGACAAGCCGATGCTATAAAAAAAGAGGCTGCAATTTCAGCAAAAGACACTATATATCAGACAAAAATTGAAACTGAAAAAGAGATAAAAGAAAGAACAAAAGAACTTAATCACCTTGACAAAAGACTTAGACAAAAAGAAGATCAATTAGAAAAGAAGCTGGACATAGTTGAAAAAAAAGAACACGATCTTCACAAAAAAGATCGCGATTTGAATTCAAGAGAGCGGGGGCTTTCTGATAAAGAAAACCGTTACGCTCAACTAATAAAAGAGCAGATTGCTTTGCTGGAGCGCATTTCAGGAATAAGCACTGAAGATGCAAAACAGGAGTTGTTCAGAAGGATAGAGAAAGATGCAAGATTTGAATCTTTAAAATTGGCAAATAAAATAGAGGAAGAAGCAAAGGAAAATGCAGAAAAAAAAGCAAAGGAAATCATCAGCCTTGCTATTCAAAGATACTCTAACGACTATGTTGCAGATGTAACAGTATCAGCAGTAAGCCTTCCTAATGATGAAATGAAAGGCAGGATTATTGGCAGGGAAGGCAGAAACATAAGGGCATTTGAGGCAGCATCAGGTGTTGACCTTGTTGTTGACGATACCCCAGAGCTTGTCACTCTTTCGGCACATGACCCAGTCAGAAGGGAAGTAGCAAGGATTGCCCTCGAAAGACTTATAGCAGACGGAAGAATACATCCAACGAGAATTGAAGAGGTAGTTGAGAAAGTAAAAAAAGAGGTAGATACAACAATCAGAGAGGAAGGTGAAAAGGCAGTATTTGACCTTGGCATATCCGGAATACACCCTGAACTTATCAAGATAATAGGCAGATTAAAATATAGGTCATCCTACGGCCAAAATGTGCTTCAGCATTCAAAGGAAGTCGCATATCTTTCAGGCATGATGGCAGGAGAACTTAAAGTTGATATAAAACTGGCAAAGCGGGCCGGCCTCTTGCATGATATAGGAAAAGCCGTAGACCACGAGACAGAAGGATCTCATCAGGAAATAGGCGCAATGCTCGCCAGGAAATACGGAGAAAATGACTATATAATAAACGCCATAGTTGCCCATCATGGCGAAATAGAGCCCACTTGCGTAGAATCGGCATTAGTTGCAGCAGGAGATGCCCTTTCAGCAGCAAGACCTGGTGTAAGAAGAGAGAGCATAGAAAACTACTTAAAACGGCTCGCAAAACTTGAAGAGCTGGCTATGTCTTTTAACGGGGTTGACAAGTGTTACGCAATTCAAGCAGGCAGGGAAATAAGGATTATAGTGAAGCCGGAAGATGTTAATGATGAAATGTGCGCTTTGGTGTCAAAGGATCTGGCAAAAAAGATAGAGTCTGAAATGACATATCCGGGACAGATAAAGGTAACAGTTATCCGTGAATCAAGATATATTGATTATGCAAAATAAGGCAACATGAAGGTTCTATTTATCGGCGATATAGTTGGCAAAAACGGCAGACAGACAGCAAAAAACCTGCTTCCAAACCTTGTCAGTAGATATAAGCTTGACCTTGTCATAGCCAATGGCGAGAATATAGCAGGGGGCTTTGGAATAACAGAAAAGACAGCAGGAGAGCTTTTTGACTCTGGGGTTAACATTATCACTACAGGCAACCATGTATGGGATAAAAAAGAAGCTGTCCCGTATATAGCAAAGGAAATGCGGATATTAAGACCCCTCAACTATCCACCGGATGTGCCGGGCTCAGGCAGTATCCTTTTAACCCTTCCAAATAAAGAAAAAGCAGGCATAATAAATATCTCCGGAAGGGTTTTTATGAATACACTTGATTGCCCATTTAGAGCTGGCAAAAGTGAAGTAGAAAAATTAAAACAAGAGACAAATATTATTATAATTGATTTCCATGCAGAGGCGACATCCGAAAAAATAGCATTCGGTTACTACATGGACGGAAAGGCAAGCGCTGTAATAGGAACACATACCCATGTTCAGACCGCTGATGAAAAAATCCTTCCTGAAGGAACAGCATATATAACAGATGTCGGAATGACAGGGCCTCAGATTTCTGTTATAGGTATAGAAAAAGAACAGATACTGCAAAGGTTTCTTACGCAAATGCCGAGGAAATATGATGTAGCAGGAGGCAAAGGGCTGCTTTCTGCAGTTGTCATAGAAATTGATGACAAAAGCGGAAAGACAGTTGCAATACAGCGGCTGCAATTAACAAATCCGTAAAAGGGGGCAATTATGCTCACAGCAAAGGTAAAATGGGTTGATGGTCTTCAATTTGTTGGTGAGTCCGGCACAGGGCACGCTATTGTAATGGATGGCGATAAAGAAGTTGGCGGCAATAATACCGGAATGAGGCCAATGGAGCTTCTCCTCATAGGTCTTGGCGGATGCTCGGGCATGGATATAGCATCAATTTTACAGAAGAAAAAACAGCAGGTTGCAGACATAGAGATACATATAAAAGGACAAAAGGCCGATACATATCCCAAGAAATTTACAGATATTGAAATAGAATTTATTGTTAGCGGCAAAGACCTGACAGAAGATGCTGTAAAAAGGGCAGTAGAGCTTTCAATGGAGAAATACTGCTCAGTAAAGGCAACATTAGAAGGCACTGCAAAAATAAACTTCAACTACAGGATCATCCAGACTTAGGCTGCTATACTGAAACTAAATCAGACTGGTAAGTATAACTATACCAAATCGCCCTTCCTTGTCTAAATACATTAGCTAAAGCCTTCCGGATCTAATTATGGCAATAATAAGCCAGATACTTAAAAGGAAGGCAAATCCGAAGGCTGAAATCCCAAAAAGGGAAATGCCAAATATAATTGGAGGAACCTTTGTTGCATGCATTATTGCAGAACTTATAAGCATTGCGCTTACAATCATGGCAAAAGATATTCTGTTGCTGGACTTGTCCATGTCTTTTATAAAATCAGGCAGGTTTACATGAAACATTTTTATCTGTATGTCATCCTTCAATACCTTCTTTATTATCTGTTTCATCTGCTTTGGAAACAGGAATATAAAATCTCCTATATCCATCGCATATTTCCTCGTTTTTTCATAAAACTTAAAGGGGCTATATTTCTTCCTTACAAGTTTAGAGGCATAAGGCTCTGCCGCTGAAATAAAATCAAAATTGGGGTCAAGTTGCCTGCCAATATTATCTAGTATTAACATAGCCTTATTAATCAGCAAAAGATCAGAGGGTATTTTTAAGTTATGCTTTATTGCAATATGCATAATAGTTTCAAGATACCGGGCAAAATTTATTTCTTGTAGAGTTAATCCGTAAAGGGGTTCTAAAAAATCCGCGAGGTCTGCCTTGAAATCCCTTCTGAATGCATCTAAATCAATGTCATCAGGCACTATGCCGAGTTCTATATACTGGTCTATAAGCCTGTCAAAGTCCTTCCCGATAAGGGCAATAAAAGTATTAGCCATTATCTCCTTCATATCATCTGAAACCCTGCCGACTATTCCGAAATCCAAAAAGGCTATCATGCCGATAGGCATGACAAGGAGATTGCCGGGATGGGGGTCAGCATGGAAAAATCCGTCTTCAAGTATCTGTTTGAAATAGGCATCTACTCCAGCTTTTGCAATCTTTTTCCTGTCAACTCCCATCTCATCTATAGCCTTTATATCATCAATCCTCACTCCCTCTATCATTTCCATTACAAGCACTTTTTCGGTGACAAACTCCTGATACACGCGGGGAATATAAATATCAAGATTATGCTCAAAGTTTCTGTTGAACCTGCAGCAATTTTTTGCCTCTTCCTCAAAATCCATCTCTTTTCTTACTGTTTTTGAAAACTCCTCTACTATGCCCAATGGATTGAAAAACCTACTTTCAGGAAGGTATTTATCAAGAAGTTTAGCAATATAAGACAAAATATTTATATCTGATTCTATCTGCTCTTTAATGTTTGGTCTCTGCACTTTTACAACAACTTGAGCGCCATTAAGCAAGGTTGCCGTATGAACCTGAGCAATAGAGGCAGCAGCAATTGGATTAGTTTCAAAATAAGTAAAGATTTTGGTTATAGGCAGTTTTATCTCTTCTTGTATTGTCCTTATGGCGTCTTCGGCAGGAAAAGGAGGAACTTCATCCTGAAGCTTCTTAAATTCATTAGCAAATCGTGCTGTGATTAAATCAGGCCTTGAAGAGAGCAGTTGTGCTAATTTTATAAATGAAGGCCCGAGCTCTTCAAATGCCATTCTGAGTCTTTCTGCAGCAGCAGGTCCTTTTACATCAGGCCATATGCCAAATGTCTTTAGTCTCTTTTTAAAAGGTATAAACCTTCCAAGGTGTATCTGGTCTATTAACTTCCCAAAGCCGTATTTCAGAAGTACATTGATTATCTGCTGAAGCCTCTTAGCTGACTTATATGTTCTGGCAAGACGTGCTATGTCCATAATTTATTCTTCTGATTTACTTTTCTTAGGCGCCCCTTCCAGTTTCTCAACCCGTTCAGAAAAACCCTGAATCTTCTTATTAAGCCTTTCAATGTCTTCTTTAGTCGGAATGTTCATCTTTTCAAGGGTTTTAGAAACAAGTTCAGATACGCTCTTGCTTAAATCAGATACGCTTTTGCCTAAATCAGATGAGGTTTTATCAGCCTTTTCAGTCCACTCCTTGACCAGCTTTGCGCCCTGTGATTCGCTCAATTCACCTTTCTTAATAAGTTCGTCTATAAGCTCCTTCACTTTTTCCTGAGCGCCAAAGCCTGCCATAATCGCATTTCTAACTACATCAAAGATTGTCATAAAACACCTCCATTTAAAATTAGTAACGAGTCTGCAGTAACGAGTAACGAGAAGTTTAATAGTCTACAGTCTTTAGTCTCTAACTCGTTACTTGTTACTGTTTTTAACTAAATCATACACTGCATTAATCGCATTGTCCAGCTTCTCTATTTCTTTTGTTCCTCCCTGAGCCATTTCAGCCTTTCCGCCTCCACTGCCTCCTGCCAGTGCAGCAATATTTTTCAGTATTTCGCCTGCGCTGTATTTCTTTACAAGGTCTTTTGTTACCATTGCCACCATTGATGCCTGTCCGTCCATTGCAGATGCCAGAAGGATTATTCCTGAGCCGAGTCTATCTCTTATATTGTCTGCTAAAATCCGCAGGTCTTTCTGCTGAAGATTATCTATACGGCATGCAAGAACTTTTACCCCGTTAATATCTTTTACATTATCAAGCAGGGACAAAGAACCTTGAGACGCCATCTTTGATTTCAATATTGCTATTTCTTTGTCAAGCTCTTTCATGTCGCCAAGCAGTTTTTCAATCCTTTCGTAGGGGCTGTCTGTTTTAAGGATTGAAGCAATGCTGCCGAGTTCGCTGCTTTTCTGTCTCAAATAGTCAAAAGCAGCCTTTCCAGTAATCGCCTCAATCCTCCTGATGCCTGATGCCGCACTGCCTTCTGAAATTATTGCAAATAGACCGATGTCGCCTGTTGCCCTGCAGTGCGTGCCGCCGCAAAGTTCAGCGCTAAAATCAGAAACCCTTATAACTCTGACCATATCTTCATATTTTTCTCCAAAAAGCGCTATTACACCTCTTTTTATAGCGCTCTGCATATCTGTAATTTCTGTCTCCACCATTATATTCTGAAGTATTTTGCTATTCACTATATCCTCGATGTTTTTGATTTCATTTTTATCAAGCGGATAAAAATGTGTGAAGTCAAATCTCACTTTTTCAGGTGAAACAAGCGAGCCTGCCTGTTTTACATGCTCTCCTAAAACTGTCTTTAATGTAGTATGCAAAAGATGTGTTACTGTATGATTTCTTTGAGTTGCCAGCCTCTTTTCCTTATCAACAATACACCTAATCTTATCCCACACCTTTAAAGTCCCTTTTTTAATCCTCACAACATGAGCATGCAGCCCCGCCTCTTTCTTTGTATTAATAACTTTAGCCTCTGTTTCACAATTTGAAATTTGTCCCGACTTGTTCGGGATGAAATTTGAAATTTTACAAATAATCCCCACATCCCCGACCTGGCCGCCTGATTCTCCATAAAATGGCGTCTTGTCAAAAAATAGCTCCACTTCATCGCCTTCTGATGCCTCTGTTACGACCTTCCCGTCCTTCAGTATTGCCTTGATTGCGGATTCTGACTCAAACGTGTCATAACCTATAAACTCTGTTTCCCCTATTTCTGATCGGAGTTTTTTATATATAAAGGCAATAGCCTCATCTTCACCAACCCACGAAGCCCTTGCCCTTTGTCTCTGTATTTCCATTTCTCTATGGAAGCCTTCTTCATCAATAAAGAGATGATTATCCATCGCTATATCCCTTGCCAAATCAAGCGGAAAGCCATAGGTATCATATAACCTGAAAAGCTCTTCGCCAGGAATTGCCAGAGTTCTGACCAGAGTTTTGTCCAGAGATCTGGTCTGTTCGCCGCTTTTTTTCAATTCGTCTATTATATTGTCAAGCATCTTCATTCCCTGCTCAAGGGTCTTTGTAAATCTCTCTTCTTCATGCATAAGCACCTTTTGCGTCCTTTCTGTTTCAGAAGCAATCTCAGGATATGCCGGCCCCATTGCATCAGCCACAGAATTGACAAGCTTATACAAAACCGCCCCTTCCATGCCCAATAGCTTTGCATGTCTTGCTGCCCTTCTCATAATGCGCCTCAGCACATATCCCCTTCCCTCGTTTGACGGCATCAAACCCTCGGACAATAAAAAGGCTATCGCCCTTAAATGGTCTGCTATTACCCTTATAGACACATCAGTTTGTGAGAATTTTCCATAAGAAACATTAGACATGGCTGCAATAGCTGATACAATAGGAGTAAAAAGGTCAGAATCAAAATTGCTATTCTTCCCCTGTAAGACTGCGGTTATCCGTTCAAGTCCCATTCCAGTGTCTATGCTCGGTTTCGGAAGTGGCGTAAGGCTGCCTGATTCGTCGCGGTTAAACTGCATAAACACTAAATTCCACAGTTCAAGATACCTGTCGCAGTCGCATCCGATTTTGCAATCCGGACTGTTGCACCCAACAGCCTTGCCCTGATCAATTATTATCTCAGAGCATGGACCACACGGCCCTGTATCTGCCATCTGCCAAAAATTATCCTTTGCTCCTAATTTTACGATTCTGTTAGCAGGGATGTCTGTCAATTCTTTCCATAAATTTATTGCTTCCTCATCATCTTCATATACAGAAGCCCATAATTTTTCTTTAGGCAGTTTATACCACTCTGTAAGCAATTGCCATGCAAAAACAATGGCATCTTTTTTAAAATAGTCTCCAAAAGAAAAGTTACCGAGCATCTCAAAAAAAGTGTGGTGCCTTACAGTATGTCCTACATTTTCAAGATCGCTGTGCTTGCCGCCTGCCCTCAAACACTTCTGGCATGACACTGCCTTCGTATATGGACTTTTGTCTTCACCAAGAAAAATAGATTTAAACTGAACCATGCCAGCATTTGTAAAAAGAAGGGTCGGGTCATGCTCTGGCATGAGTGATGAGCTTTTGACAACCTCATGCCCTTTAGCTTTAAAAAATTCAAAAAAAGAAGACCTTATTTCCGAACTCTTCATCCTATCACCATTTTATTACCGAAATCTGCCTGGTTCAGTGCTTATAATATGCGTAAGCCTGCCGTCAGTAAATGTAAGTCTTGTCTTTAAAATTCCAAATGCTGTAGTATAAATCCACTCCTCCCTCGATTTGCCGTTTTCTGGTTCCAGCATCCTTACAGAAGATGGGCTACCCCATGCATATCTTACCTGCCGCGGGGTCATGCCTGGCGCCACCTCGCCTTTCATAATTCTTTCCTGCACATCAAGGGGGTAATGCCTTATTTCCTCATAGGTATACCTTATCGGTGTAGCACAGCCAGCTAAAAACAGCACAACAACAAACGATATTACACTAAAAAATCTGAACACTCTCATATCTTTCCTCCTGTTCTTTAAATGAGTATTATACCTAATGCGTCAAGTGTCGTGTGTTGAGAGTCATGCGCTCCACGCTTGAAGCTCGACGCAATGGTTATGCCCATAATTCGTAATCAAGCAAAGCAGGTAAAATAAAGAGTCAAGTATCAAAGCATCAAAGAGTCAAGGGCTCTGACACTCTGACACTTGTTACTATGACACTTCTTTAACAGATTATGCCCTTGTCAATCTAATCCCTGTAAAGATATAATAAACTTTTATAAAGACCATTATCAATGGAGGATGAAATGCACATGACTATCACGGAAAAAATTCTTGCAGCACATACTGAAAAAAAAGAGGTTTATCATGGAGAGCTAATAAATGCAAAAGTTGACTTAGTTCTTGCAAATGACATTACAGCGCCAATCGCCATACGGGAGTTTAAAAAAACAGGCGCAAAAGAAGTCTTTGACAAAGACCGTGTTGCATTTATTCCAGACCACTTTGCGCCTCAAAAAGACATTAAGGCTGCCGAGCAGTGTAAAATGCTCAGAGATTTCTCAAAAGAATATCACTTAGGACTTTATTTTGAAATCGGAAGAATGGGCATAGAACACGCCCTTTTGCCCGAACAGGGTCTTGTAGTTTCAGGAGATCTGGTAATTGGCGCTGACAGCCACACATGCACTTATGGAGCTCTCGGGGCATTTGCAACAGGTGTTGGTTCTACAGATGTAGCTGCTGCCATGGCAACAGGAGAATGCTGGTTTAAAGTTCCTGAGTCAATGAAATTCATCTATTACGGAAAACTCAACAAATGGGTTGGGGGCAAGGATTTAATTCTTCATACAATAGGCGATATAGGAGTTGATGGAGCATTATACAGGGCAATGGAATTTGAAGGAGAAACCATCAGAAATCTGCCCATGCATGGAAGGCTCACCATGTGTAACATGGCAATAGAGGCCGGGGCCAAAAACGGCATAATTGTTCCTGACAGCATTACAGAAGAATATGTAAAAAACAGGGCAAAGAGACCTTATAAATTCTATACATCAGATCCGGATGCAGCATATGTAGAAATCAGAGAATACGACTGCTCAAAAATACCTTTAACTGTTTCATGCCCTCACCTCCCTTCAAACACAAAACCCGCTGCAGAACTTTCACATATAACTATAGACCAGGTGGTCATCGGCTCATGCACAAATGGAAGGCTGCAAGATTTAAGGGAGGCAGCGCAGGTAATGAAAGGCAGAAAGGTGAATCCAAATGTAAGAATGATTGTCATCCCTGCAACACAGCAGATATACAAAGATGCAATGAAAGAGGGTCTGCTTCACATATTTATAGATGCAGAGGCAGTTGTCTCAACACCAACATGTGGTCCCTGCCTCGGCGGACACATGGGAATACTTGCAAAAGGAGAAATAGCCCTTGCCACCACAAACAGAAATTTTGTCGGAAGAATGGGACATCCCGAAAGCGAGGTATATCTTAGCAATCCGGCAGTAGCAGCAGCAACAGCCGTGCTCGGGAAAATAGCAACACCGGAGGAACTGGGGTTATAGAGTGAGCATAGAAGACAAAATTAAAAAACTTGGCATCACGATTCCTGAAGCTCCTAAACCCCTCGGCTTTTATGTGCCATGTGTGCAGGCAGGCAATCTATTATTTCTTAGCGGTATGCTGCCGTTAAGAGACGGAAAACTTACAAGGGCGGGCAGGGTCGGGGAATCCGTATCGCTTGTGGAAGCCCAAGAAGATGCAAGGCAATGTGTAATCAATGCGCTATCTGTTATAAATACATATCTGGGAATTGATAAAATCAAGCAATGCGTGAAATTAAACGGCTATGTTGCATCTGCTCCTGACTTTACAGAACAGCCAAAGGTCTTAAATGCCGCATCGGATTTGTTATTTGAGATATTCGGCGATGCAGGCAAGCACGCAAGGGCTGCAGTCGGCGTCTATGTGCTTCCACTAAACTCACCAATTGAGATAGATTTCATTTTTGAGATATAGCTTTTAAGTATTCACCCCAAAGACTTTCCTTTGGTATGCCTGCATCTATAAAATCCCACGGTAGGGCTTCATCAAAGTCTTTTTTTCTGAATATATAAAAGTCCATATCAACTCCTGCCTGAGAGCATGCTGCTCTATAATCATCTGTCTTAACCATTGCCTTTAAAATATTAAACACCCTTCTATCACCCATAGAAAAAAGCCCCTGCATGTGAGCATACTTAGGCACATCATGAAAAACTTTAATGCCTCTTTCGCCTTTCAATTCCTTTTTTATAAACCTTAATTTTCCTTTAACGGAATTAAGAGGCTCCATAGGATGCCATTGAAACGGCGTAAACGGTTTGGGGACAAATGTGCTTATGCTCAAGATTATATTGCCTTTATCAGAATTTTTTCTTATCTTCTTTGCAAGTTCGGCAATCCCTGCAATATCTTCATCCGTCTCTGACGGAAGGCCGATCATAAAATATAGTCTCAGATTCTCTATGCCTGAATTCAATATAAGCCCTGATGAGTCAAGTATATTCTTTTCAGTAATTTTTTTATTAACAACCATTCTCATCCTTTCCGTGCCGACCTCCGGAGCGATAGAAACACTCCTATGTCCTCTTAAAAGCTCAATTAATTCTGCGCTCTTTTCACTTGCCCGCAAGGATGTTATAGAAAAATCTACGCCTTCAATGCATAAAACATCCTTGATATGCGGATAATCAGTTAAGGACGGACCGATTAACCCTACTTTGGGAGCAATCTCCTTTGCCTTTTCTATTTCCACAGTAATGGCATCCAAATCCTTTTTCCGTGCAGGGCTGTAAATATGCCCAACAAGACAAAACCTGCATCTCCACGGGCATCCCCTCATAACCTCAATAAGATACATATTGGAAAATTCAGCATCTGGGGTGACAATTGCAGTTGTTACAGGAGATAGAGATAAGTCTTTCAGGTATCTCCTTTTTATTTTTTCCGGTGCGCCATGATTTGAAATTCTTTCAGCTATCTTCCTTTTATCGCTATATCTAATATCATAGAATTCAGGAACATAAATCCCTTCAATTTTCAATGATTCTGTTTTAATTCTTTCTTTTATGCTCTGACTGCTGACTGCTGACTGCTGACTGCTGTAAGTCTCCAGAAACTCATTCAGTGATTCCTCTGCCTCGCCAACAAAGATAATATCAAAGATTGGCGCTATTGGCTCTGGATTAAAAAAACAGCAGACCCCTCCTGCTATTAGGAGTGGATGATATTCATTTCTTTCTGTTGAACCAAACGGAATTTTAGCAATATTAAGTATCTTTAAAATATTTGGGTAGTCATTCTCAAAAGAAATGGAAAAGGCGACTATATCAAATCTGTTTAAGGGTCTTTTGGATTCAATGGAAAAAACAGGGGTATCCGTTCTTATGTGCTCATCAATATCTCTTTCATCCGGAAGAAATGCCCGTTCGCATACGATGTCTTCTCTTTCATTAAGAAGTCTATAAATGCCTTGAAATCCTAAATTAGACATGCCCACATGATAGGTGTTTGGATATACAAGGCATATATTTATCTTGCCGCCGGGGTCCTTAAAGATAGTGCCTTTTTCTTTTGAAAGAAGGGCGTCCGCTTTTTCGATGAGCTTACGGTTCACGAGAAAAGCACATTTGTATCTACGAAGACTTTATCTGGCATGTATTTCTTCTCTATCGAACTTGTAATTAGCTGGAAGCTTTACATTGTATCTTTTAAAAATGCCCTCCAGTATTTTTTTCCTTTCTCTTTGATATCTTACAACAGTAATCTTTTCTTTTTTAAAGGCTTTTTTAATTTGTTCAATATCTTCGTCTCTTTCTGTCTCTATAATGACTTTCATATCCTACCTCCGCCCAATGCATATACACAATTATAACATGCCTTTGCCGCGAATTATTTAAACAATTTTTTCCTCAATCCCCAGCTATCCGCGTGTTTGGCATGGCTGAGCCAGCCTTGCGCTGAGGAATTAAATTTTCTGAACGGCATCTGTGCATTATACAGCAAGAAATCTATTGACAATCATGTAGCTTATAAGCTACTATCAACTTAATGAAAGCATGTCCTTTTACTCTGGAATACTATATTACCGAAACAGGCAAAATACCTTTTAAGGATTGGCTCGAAAGCTTGAAGGACATACATGCCCGCGCGAAGATTCGCATAGCTCTTGACAGAATAAGGCTTGGAAATTTAGGGCATGTCAAATCAGTAGGAAACGGTGTGCATGAACTGAAGATAGATTACGGCCCCGGATATCGGGTGTATTGTGGACTTGCCGAAGCAACGATAGTCTTGCTGCTCCTCGGAGGAGACAAGTCATCTCAGAGCAAAGACATATCTCGTGCAAAGGAATACTGGAAAACATTTAAACGGAGGTAATAAATGGCAGTAAAATCAAAAAAGAGCTATCAGAAAGACCTTATCGAAAGCCTGAAAAATCCTAAAGAGGCTGCCGCATATCTAAACGCAGCAATTGAAGAAGGAGGCAGGGAATTATTTCTGCTTGCGCTCAGAAACATTGCCGAGGCTCAAGGAGGAATATCAGCCATAGCTGAAAAGTCCCATCTTAACAGGGAAAGTCTCTATCGCATGCTTTCAAAGAGAGGTAATCCTGAAATTAAGAGCCTGATGACGCTGCTTCGCGCTATGGGGCTGAAGCTTACCGTAAAGGCGCAGAAACAGGCTTATGCATAAACCCCGTTAGAAAGGATGGGGCTTTAACCACGCCCTTTCTATAAGGAATTGAAATTTTATCTATATCTCATCCCTGCCATAAATGGCGGAGCTTTCTAACGGGGTAAACTGCGGGGACTTCGCCCCCCAGCCTACTTGCCCGGAGCGGGTCGTTGCGCAGAAATAGGGGATGTGTCCCTAATGGCACTATATTAACCAGTTTATAGATGCATTTGAAACAGAAGGAGAAGAAGGTAAGGATATTAAAGAAAAGATAAGCAGGAAAGAGGCTGTCCACCGAATATTCAGTCAGTGAAAGTGAATGTGAAAGTGCATGTGAATGCAAGGACGGATACATACTTCACATACACATCCACATGTATAAAGCGCAACAGTGGCAGAACACATAGAATTTTTATAAGCCATGCCACGGTAAGGGTATGCATGGGTTAACCCCTTACAATAAACTAAAGAAATCTAAAGCACCATTCAATTCTCATGTGCTAAAGTCCCCTATTGTGCTGATGGAGGACTTGCCTAAAGCAGCAGGTTTAATTACTATGTTCCTTAAGTCTCACCTGCCTGTGCGATGCACGCAGACAGGTTTGACTGGTAAATATGTCTATACCAAGTGCCTTTACTCTCCTGTCTTTACTCTCCTGTCTTTTTCCTCAAAAATGTCGGTATATCATAAATGTCTTCAGAAGAAAAAGCTGACTCATCTAATGTCGGTTTATTTAATAATGTCAGTTCATTTAATAATTTCTCATCTTCTTGTTTTGACTGGTTTTCGCTTAATAAAGACTCATCAGAAATAATGTCGTATTTTTTTACTAAATCACCCGATGATGTTTTAATAGTCTTTGAAAGTATTCTGTCAGAGCCTTTAAGAGTGATGGGGTCTTTCTTAGGCGTCCATTTTTTAATCTGCGGAAGTTCTGCTTTTTCAACCCTGTCTTCAAGTCCTGTTGCAATTACTGTTACCCTCACATCTTCCTCCATGTCTGGATTTATAACAGCGCCGAGTATTATGTTTGCCTCATCATGTGCAGAGTCGTGGATAAGAGACGCAGCCTCCTGCACTGCATCAAGCGACATATTAAGCCCCCCTGTTATATTTATAAGAATGCCCTTTGCGCCATCAATGGAAGATTCTTCAAGCAGGGGATTTGATATTGCCCTCTTTGCAGCTTCAAATGCGCCTCCATTGCCGCCTCCGGTTCCCATGCCGATTACAGCCCTTCCGGCGTTTTGCATTATGGATTTTACATCTGCAAAGTCGAGATTTATAAGACCGGGGATAAGAATTAAGTCTGATATTCCCTGTATTGCCTGTCTTAAGACATCGTTTGCGATTGAAAATGATTTAAGCAGGGGCGTCCCCTTTTCTACCACAAGGTGTATTCTATCATTGGGTATAACTATAAGAGTATCGACATATTTTCTTAATTCCCTTATGCCTTCTTCCGCATTTATAGCCCTTTTTCTTCCCTCATAATAAAAAGGCCTTGTTACCACTCCAATAGTGAGCATGTCCATATCTTTTGCAATGTTTGCAATAACAGGGGCAGCGCCTGTTCCTGTGCCTCCGCCCATGCCGGCTGTAACAAACACCATATCAGCCCCCTCGATACAGCCTGACAGTGAATCCCTGTCTTCAATGGCGGCCTCTCTGCCTATAATAGGATTTGAACCTGCTCCCAGCCCTTTTGTAATCGCAGAGCCTATCTGCACTTTCACAGGAGCAAGGGACGCTTCAAGGTGCTGCCTGTCTGTATTAACAGCAATAAATTCTACTCCGAAAAGATTGGCGGCCACCATGCTGTTAACGGCATTCCCGCCGCCTCCCCCTACTCCGATTACCTTTATTTTTGCAACGAGTCTTCCGACTTCCTCAAGTTCAAACATTTCGTCCCCCTCCTGCTATTTTTCTGAACCAGCCTGTCATTTTATCAACAATCCTGCCGAATGCATCTGAAGAGAAATCATCATTGCTATAGAGCATAAATTTTTCTGCGCCGTACAGCACAAGACCTATTCCGGTCGCATACATAGGGTTGTTAAATTCGCCCTTTAATTCATTTATTACATGGAGAGGCGACATCCCGTTTTTTTTATAATGCAGATTATTATATATAAATGGATAACCAACCCTGAGCGGCAGCGCAAGTATCGTCTCAGCCATCCTGTCAAATCCCTCAAGCAGTGAGGAGCCTCCTGTCAGCACAACGGCTGATACCGGAAGTCTGTTGTTTTGCACATACAGGATCTCTTGTCTTATAAGCCCCATAAGTTCTTCTGCCCTCGGCTGTATTATCTCTGTAATATACTTTCTCGGTATCTCCCTTGCCTGTCCGTCTATAGGAACCACTTCAACTACAGAGGCATCATCATGACCTATGTAACCTATGCCGTATTTCTTTTTCACCCTCTCTGCTTCAAAAAAAGGCAATCTCAGTCCGACCGATATGTCGTTTGTAAAATGATTGCCCCCTATGCCGACAGATGCAGTATGCCAAAGCCATCCTTCATTATATACAGCGATGTCAGTCGTCCCGCCGCCAATGTCAACAACAACTGTGCCCATCTCCCTCTCCTCAGGAGTTAATACTGCCTCGGAAGACGCAAGCGGCTGTAAAACTATATCGATAACTTCCAGTCCGGCCTTTTCACAACATTTCAAGATGTTCTGCACAGATGAAGCAGCTCCGGTAACAATATAAACCTTAACCTCAAGCCTTACACCTGCCATTTCCACAGGGTCTTTTATTCCGTTCTGTCCGTCAAGTATAAAATCTATGGGCAGCACATGAAGTATTTCCCTATCAAGCGGCATATATACGGAGCTTGCAGAATCTATAGCTCTTTCAACATCTTCTGGTGTTACCTCCTTGCCTTTTATGCCGACAGCTCCATAACTGCTAAGACACTTTATATGACTTCCGGCAATGCCTATATATACTTTCTTTATGGATACACCTGCCTGCTCTTCAGCGTCTGTAATCGCATTTTTTATTGAATTTGCCGCAGCCTCTATATCAACAACAACACCTTTGCGTATGCCAGTTGAAGGACAGGAACTTATAGCAACTACATTAAATCCTTCTTTAGACAGTTCGCTTGCAATGGCGCATATCTTTGTAGTGCCAACATCAAGACCGGCAATTATATTACTGCCTCTCTTACTGATTCTTTTCTTTACCATCTATTATTTCAACCTCATGCGATTCGCTGCCTAACGGTTTAACTATAACTCTGTTTGAAAATCTCATATCTATATATTCTATAGCCATATTTCTTTTTTCTATCTCATTCATAACAATTTCAAGCCTCTCTAATTTTTTATCGTAATCTCCGTCTCCTATCTTTATATATACTTCATCCACCTTTAATGTCAAATTTTCTGGCCTCTGACCTGTTACTTCTATATTCCCGCTGTACAGATACATGTTACGATTACTCAAGGCGTTTATAAGTCTTACTGCTTCCATATAAGCGTCCCTGTTTTTATAGGGATTAATATCTTTTATAACCGGCAGGAAAAATACTGTGCCTTCCTTAATCTGCTCAAGTATTACCCCGTCTTTATCAATGAGATAAGGCTTTTCTGCCGTGCTCAATATAGCAAACGGAACAGCCTCTGTCAGACTTATTAATAATCTGCCGGATAATTCCTTTCTTATAACTGCATCCTTTATCCAAGGAGACTTGCGGAGCCTCTGGTAAAGCTCGTCTCCGGAAATGCTGAAAAGCCTGTCGCCGTTTCTTACCATTAGCAATGACAACAGTTCGTCTCTGTCAAGCTGGCGGCTTCCTATAAAAACTATCTCTTTAACAAACACAGCCGTATTTACATAAAAATATATCGCTCCTCCTGCGATGAGAAACAGGGAAAATATAAAAACAAAAAACCTTATACGATTCCTCGCTTTTTGCCGCTTTATTGTCCTTATGTTTCTTCTGGTCATAAAAAATCATATATGAGGCTCTTGCAAAACTATGCAAAGTGCATTGTTTGTCATTTCGACTGAAAGGAGAAATCTTTTTAAATCAATGGTTTAAGATTCCTCACATTCGTTCGGAATGACATTTTGGGGACTTTTGCAAGAGGCTCATATTTTATTCAATTGCCAGCCTGAGCATCTCCTCTATTAAATCCTGAAATCCCATTCCAGCAAGTGCGGCAATTTTTGGCAAAAGACTTGTTTCTGTTAGCCCTGGTATTGTATTGACCTCAAGCACATAGGGAGTGCCTCTGCTGTCTAAAATGAGATCGACCCTTGTCGCTCCCCTGCAGCCGAGGGCGTTATGCGCCTTCAGAGCAGTCGCCTTAAGAACATCATAAATAGAATCATCCACCTCAGGAGGGAGAATATACTCTGTCAGTCCTGCCGTATACTTTGCCTCATAGTTGTAAAACTCCTTAGAGGGTCTTACCTCAACACCGCCTAAAACCCTTTGGCCGAGTATGCCTATTTGTATCTCTTTTCCCCTGATATACTGCTCTATTATTATTTTTTTGCCGTAAGGGAATGCCTGCTGAATCGCACCTTTTATTTCGTCTTTGTTTTTTACTATACTTACACCTATGCTTGACCCTTCGCAAGAAGGCTTAATAACCCACGGCATCTCCATGTCTTTCAGTAATGAGTAACGAGTAACGAGGAACGAGTACAAATTAGAACTTTGAGCCTTGAATGTTGAATGTTGAACTACTACAAAAGGAGCTACTGGTATATCATGATAAAGGAATATCTTTTTTGACGCCTCTTTGTCCATAGCAATGGCTGATGCTAAAACTCCCGAGCCTGTGTATGGAATCCCCACAACATCTAAAAGCCCCTGAATAGCTCCGTTTTCTCCGTGTCCGCCGTGCAGGGCAATGAAAACAAGCCCGACACCCTCCCTTTTAAGGGATTCGCAGATATTATCAGAAGCATCAATAAAGACAGCATTATATCCCATTGCCTGCAAAGCCTTATAAACAGCATTGCCGCTTTTAAGGGAAACTTCTCTTTCTGCAGACATTCCGCCTGCCAGAACTCCTATAACTCCTCCTATGCGTTTTTTGGTTATCACTGTAAATTATACTTCTTGTCTGACATATCTGACCATAATCCGTAAAGAA
>DBNT01000040.1:0-446 GCA_002299835.1 Nitrospiraceae bacterium UBA665
GGAATGACAGACTGCGGTAAGCGAAAAAATAGTATACTTGCAACGCTTTGATTTTCAAGGCACTGTGAGTTTTTGAACAGACCCATTTTATTATTTGGGGGGTTTTAAAGGGGCGGAGCCCATTTAAGTTATGGAAATTAGAGAGATAATAACTGGTATTTTCGTTTTTGCAGGATGTTTTTTTATCGTGGTGGCTTCAATAGGAGTTGTTAGGTTTCCCGACTTTTATTCACGGATGCATCCAGCAGGCAAGGCTGACACGCTTGGTCTGGCGCTTGTGATGATTGGACTTATGGTATATGAGGGGTTTTCGCTTGTAAGCATAAAGCTTCTTATGATTGTAGTATTTATCTTTATCGCAAACCCCACAGCTACTCATTCCATTGCAAAGGCTGCGTATGTAGCTGGTGTTAAGCCATGGAGCGGGGTCCCCAAAAAATCGAAGA
>DBNT01000040.1:780-2397 GCA_002299835.1 Nitrospiraceae bacterium UBA665
ATCGAAGATTTTTTGGGGCAGAAAGGAGGATAATCCGGACAAATGATTATAGATTTTCTGCTTCTGCTTTTTTTAGTGATATGCGCAATAGGAGCAGTTTATTTTAAAGACCTACTGAGTTCAACAATGATACTCTGTGTATACAGTCTTGTAATGGCTCTTGTCTGGGCAAGGCTTAATGCTGTGGATGTTGCTATTACAGAAGCTGCTGTCGGCGCAGGCATTACAACAGTGCTGCTAATAGCAGCCCTGAGCCGTACGAAAAGGGGAGAGGAAGTCAGGAGTCAGAAGTCAGAGAAAAAATCTATAACAGTGCACTCATTGTTCTCTTTGCTCATTGTTATTGCAACCGGTGCAGTGCTTGTTTACGGCACTGTGGATATGCCTGATTTTGCTGACCCAGAAGCGCCTGCAGCAATTCATGTATCTCCACGGTATATAGAAAAAACCTATGAAGAAGTAGGCATCGTAAATATAGTAACAGCAGTGCTTGCAGACTACAGGGGATTTGATACGCTCGGAGAGGTCATTGTTATATTTGCTGCAGGCATATGCGTGATATTTCTTTTAAGGAAAAGGGTTTATTAATGAATGATGGCACATTTCAAAAACAAGTCATAAGAAGGACAATAGCAAAACTGCTTATACCTTTTATACAACTTTTTGGCCTTTATATTATAGCTCATGGAAAATATAGCGCAGGAGGAGGCTTTCAGGGCGGGGTTATTATAGGCGCAAGCGTAATCTTATATGCAATAGTCTTTGGCATAGAAGACAGCAGAAAATGGGTATCTCAAAAATTAAGCGACATTCTTAATTCAACAGGGGCTTTGCTTTTTGGCGTAATTGGGCTTTTATGCGCCATAGCAGGCGGAATGTATCTTGAATATTCAGAACTCATTAAAGAAAATCCAAGGCTTGCAAGTTATCTTGGCATTTATGCCGTAGAAATAGGCATTGGCATAACAGTTACCGCAGTGATGATAACGCTTTTTTTTGAAACAGCGAGACGCACAGATGATTGAACTTATTGCTGGAAAATATAACTACTGGATTTATATAACCCTTATGATGATAGGGTTTTATGCAATGATTGAAAAAGGCAATCTCATAAAGAAAATAATAGGCTTAAATATATTTCAGACCGCTATATTTTTATTTTATATATCAATATCAAAGGTTGAGGGCGGCACGGCGCCAATTTTGATTTTAGGCAAGGAGGCTGTTGTTTATGACAATCCTCTGCCCCATGTCCTAATACTTACGGCTATTGTTGTTGGTGTCAGCGTGACAGCAGTTGCTATCGCTCTGGTTATAAGAATATATGAGTCATTTGGCACAGTAGAAGAAGAAGAGATACTAAATATAATGAAAAACTCATCTTTGAAGCCAGAGGAAAATATAAAAACCTGAACATGATTATAATAGAACACTTCCCTGTACTGCTAATTGTTATACCACTTTTAACTGCCCTTATAATTCCAGTAGTTGGATATATTGCCAGAGAAAGAAGCCATATTTTAAACTGGTATATCACTCTTTTTGCTACTGCTACTTCATTTTTCATATCCCTGTCTCTTCTCAATACAGTCATGACAGATGGCAGGATCAGCTACC
>DBNT01000040.1:2719-5635 GCA_002299835.1 Nitrospiraceae bacterium UBA665
GGCTGGGAGCCGCCGTGGGGTATTGAACTTGTAGTAGATTATCTGAGCGCCTTTGTGCTTGTTATTGTCTCATTCATATCATTTGCATTGGCTGTTTATGCAAAAAATAACATTGAGTATGAGTTGAGCAAAGACAGGATATCGCCTTTTTATTCTATCTATATGCTCTTTATTGCCGGGCTTTTGGGCATAGTTATTACAGGCGATGTTTTTAACCTCTATGTATTTTTAGAGATTTCATCTCTTGCCGGATATACCCTTGTTGCTGTTAGAAAGCGCAGGGAGGCACTTGTTGCGAGTTATAACTACCTTATACTTGGAACCATAGCTGCTCTATTTATACTCCTTGCAGTTGGATACCTTTATATGGCAACAGGCACTCTTAATATGGCTGATTTGCGGGAAAGGCTTCCGGAGATTTACAGTTCAAAGGTTGTGCTTACTGCCTTTGCTTTTTTCATGGTCGGACTGAGTCTTAAGCTGGCATTATTCCCTCTCCACACATGGCTGCCAGATGCACATGGATATGCCACTCCTGTGGTTAGCGCTATATTAGCTGCTCTCACAATAACGGGCTCCGCTTATGCCATGTTCAGGATAATGTTCACAGTCTTCAATGTTGAGTTTGTCCTTGAAGTTGTGCCTGTTACCGACATGTTAATCATAGTGGCTTCTGTTGCTATAATAGCAGGTTCTATACTGACAATTTCGCAGATAAAGCTAAAACAGATGCTCGCATTTTCAACAGTTACCCATATAGGTTACATGGTTTTGGGCGTAGCTATTGCCAATCAGACTGCAATGACAGGCGGACTTATGCACATGCTTAACCACGCCATCATGAAGGCCTCCTTATTCCTTATTGCAGGAATTGTTGCTTACCGGACGGGCATAGAAGAGATTGCCGGGCTCAAAGGTATGGGTAAAAAATTGCCCTTGAGTATGGCTGCTTTTACTGTCGGAGCTTTATCTATGATAGGCGTTCCTCTAACAGCAGGCTTTGTGAGTAAATGGTATATCGCTATAGGGTCGCTTGAGGCTGGTATGTGGTATCTCATACCGGTAATTATTATGAGTTCCCTGCTTACAGCCGTATATTTCTGGAGGGTAATTGACAGCATATATTTCAAGGATTCAAGCGGACAAGGGGTCAAAGAGTCAAGCGAAAAAGATTCTTTAACTGGAACTCTTAAATCTTTGAACCCTCAAGCCTTTGTTTTAAAAGAGGCTCCTGCAGGCATGCTTATTCCTACACTTGTACTTGCGAGTCTCTGCATATTCTTTGGCATAGCTGCTTTTATACCTGTATCTATCGCAGAGAAGGCTGCCATCATGCTTTTAGGAGGGGGTTAGGTGGAAACAGTATATTCTGCAGCGCCTATTTATGCAATTTCAGTCTCTCTTATAGCCACCCTGCTTATCGGTGTGTCAGGCAGGATGCCTAATTTGAGGGAGTTCTGGACTATAACAGCCTCGGTCATAAAGTTTTCTATTGTTGCATCAATGCTTCCGGTTATACTTGATGGAAAGGTTATAGAATATACCCTGTTGACAGTTGTCCCGGGTCTTGATATCAGGTTCAAAGTTGATTCGCTGGGCATCTTCTTTGCGCTTATGGCGTCTTTCCTCTGGATTATCACTTCATTTTACTCCATCGGGTATGTGCGCTCTTTAAACGAACATGCACAGACAAGGTATTTCATGTGTTTTGCAGTATCCCTTTCATCTGTTCTGGGCATAGCATTTTCTGCTAATCTCTTTACATTATTTATTTTTTATGAGGCTCTTACACTTATCACTTATCCGCTCGTCATACATAAGCAGACGCCGGAAGCTGCAAGAAATGCAAAAATATATCTAACATACTTGCTCGGCACATCCATTGCATTTCTGTTGTCGGCAATATTTATTACCTACTATATTTCAGGCACGCTTGATTTTTCTAATAACGGAATTTTATCAGGCAAAGGATCGGATGCATTGCTGATAGGCATTTTCATACTTTTTATGGCAGGCATTACAAAGGCTGCGATGATACCGCTTCATGCATGGCTGCCTGCGGCAATGGTGGCTCCTACGCCTGTAAGCGCACTTCTGCACGCGGTTGCTGTTGTTAAAGCAGGTGTATTTGTGGTTTTAAAGGTGGTGCTCCATGTTTTCGGCATAGACCTTCTTTCACAACTTGGCATAGGAACGGTATTTCCTTATATAGCCTCATTCACCATAATAACCGCTTCTATCATAGCTCTAATGCAGGATAACCTTAAACTCAGGCTTGCGTATTCAACGGTAAGCCAGCTTTCCTATGTTATATTAGGCGCAACACTTCTCAGTCAATCTGCTGTTATAGGCAGCATAATGCACATGGTTCTCCACGCCTTTGGAAAGATAACACTGTTTTTTACAGCAGGGGCAATATATGTGGCTGCACATAAAACAAAGGTCAGCGAACTTAATGGAATAGGCAGGCAGATGCCTTTTACAATGGCCGCCTTTACAATAGGAGCGATTTCCATGATTGGCATGCCTCCTGTTGGAGGGTTTATAAGCAAGTGGTATATTGCACTCGGCTCAATAGAGGCGTCCCAACTGCCGATCTTGATTGTCATTGCGGCAAGCACAATATTAAATGCCTGCTATTTCTTGCCGATAGTGCATGCGGCGTTTTTTAAGGAAAGCGTTAACGGACATCATGCTGCCCTCCCTACTGACGGGCATGGGGGGGTGGACTCCAAACTTAAAATCCATGAGGCTCCTGCTTTTATGCTCATTCCTCTTCTTATAACAGCCATTGGAACTTTGATATTATTCTTTGCGCCGTTTATTTTTCTTGACCTTGCAAAAATGGTTGTGGCTGCTGCCATAGGGGTGAACTGATATGTTTTTAGTAAACCTCATCATGAGAGCCGATATCAA
>DBNT01000049.1 GCA_002299835.1 Nitrospiraceae bacterium UBA665
AATTTCTAAATCGGGATTTGAGATAGGTTTTAAAATAGACAAGGTTATAGATTTGTGTTATTCTTTAACAAGATGAAACCAGTAATGTTTTAACAAAACCATAATCCGTAATCAAGCAAAACAGGGGCCCCAAAAATATCGAAGATTTTTTGGGGCAGAGGGGCCAATATGAAAGGCGAGACAGAAAATATACCGCAAAGCAACCTCCAAATACTCTATAAAAAACTGCAAAGGAACGAAGAACGTTACAGGTGCATTGTTGAGGCAGTAACGGATTACATATATACGGTGAAGATTGAAGATGGTTGTCCTGTAGAAACAAAACACAACCCTACCTGCGTTGCTGTTACAGGCTACACATCTGATGAATTCAACGCCAATCCGTTTCTCTGGATTCATATAGTTCATGAAGAAGACAGAGATGCTGTAATAAAACAGGCAGAAAGAGTGACAAAAGGAGAACCAGCAAAGCCTTTAGAGCATAGAATCATCCATAAAAACGGCTTGATAAGATGGGTGAAAAACACGTCTGTTGTCTGTTATGATGAGCAGGGCCGCCTTGTTTCTTACGATGGAGTCATATCAGATATTACAGAAAGAAGGCAAGCGGAAAATAAACTAATTGAAAGCGAAGAGCATCTAATTACACTTATTAACGCCCTGCCTGATGTAATTTTTCTCAAAGACGGCAAGGGACGTTGGCTTGCGACTAATGCCGCAGCGCAAAAACTGTTTCAATTGGACAACATAGACTGGCAAGGAAAAACAGAATTAGAACTTGCAGAGATTCAGCCTCATTTACATTTACAGCAGGCGCATATAACATGCAAAGACAGCGATGATGCTGCATGGGCTCACGGTAAACGCTTTGACAGGATAGAAATAATTGAAGATGACAAAGAACTAATCCATTTCTTTGAAGTAACAAAAATTCCGCTATTTACACCTTCCGGCAAACGCAAGGGGATAGTAATCATAGGACGCGACATAACGGAACGAAAAAATCTTGAAAAACAGCTACTACAGGCTCAGAAAATGGAGGCAATAGGTCAGCTTACAGGAGGCATTGCCCATGACTTCAACAATATTCTTACAGCTATAATGGGTTACGGTAGCCTTATGAGATCACAGATTAAAGAGGATAACCTGATGAAAACATATTTAGAGCAGATATTGTCCTCAGCTGAGAAGGCTGCGAATCTAACACAGAGCCTTTTGGCATTCAGCAGAAAACAGATAATTAATCCTGCGCCTATAAATCTCAATGACATTGTAAGGAAAGTAGAAAAGCTTTTAAAAAGGCTCATTGGCGAAGACATAGAACTCAAAGTCATACTTTCGGATATGGATTTAAATATAATGGCAGATTCTGTTCAGATAGAACAGGTATTAATGAACCTTGCAACAAATGCAAGGGATGCAATGCCTAATGGAGGTGTTTTTACCATAGAGACAAAGCCTGTGAGCATAGATGAAGAGTATACAAAAAGACATGCCTATATGCCCCCTGGAGTGTATGCCCTTCTTTCAGTAACCGATGCAGGTATCGGAATGGATGAAAAGACAAAAGAAAGGCTTTTTGAGCCATTTTTTACAACCAAAGAGGTTGGAAAAGGGACAGGGCTCGGTCTTTCCATAGTTTACGGAATAATCAAGCAGCACAATGCCTTTATTAATGCATACAGTGAAATAGATAAAGGGACGATATTCAAGATATATTTACCAATGATTAAATCAGAAATTGAGATTAAACAGGCTAAAGTTTTGCCTCCGCTAAAAGGCGGCACAGAGACAATTCTTTTAGCAGAGGATGATATAAATGTCAGAACACTTATAAAAAGTGTGCTGCAAGATTATGGATATAAGGTTATAGAATCTGTAGATGGTGAAGATGCATTAGAGAGATTTTTAGAAAACAAAGAAAACATTCATTTTGTTTTACTTGATGTAGTAATGCCAAAAAAAGACGGCAAAAAAGTATACGAGGCAATAAAGGCCATAAAGCCAAATATTAAAGCCTTGTTTATAAGCGGCTATGCCGCCGATATTATTCACAAAAAAGGAATACTTGAGGTTGACATAGATTTTGTTCAAAAGCCTATTTCACCTAATGATCTTTTAAGAAAGGTCAGGGAGATATTGGACAGATCATCCCATAAGCCTTCTGTCCCTCAGTATTGATGAGCGGCAAATAGATGCAGACTTCATTTTTGCAGCCTTTTTTACTTCTGTTGCTATAGATGCCAGTTGGGCAAAGGATTCTATCTTGTATACCTCTGTGCTGACAATCCCTATGGAAAGAGACAATAAGTTGAATATTTCCTCATCATTTTTCCTGTTTTTAGAAACATAACATCCCCTGTTGTAATCCTCCGTGTCATGTAATGCCGGAAGCGTTGATTCAAAACTCGATATTATCTTCTCACTTGCAGGAATTGAAATCTGGGGAGGTGTAATCAATATAAAGTCGTCGCCGCCTATGTGTCCTCTGAAACTGAAATCGAAATCATCCGGCCCTATCGACTCTTCGATTATGCAGGCGAGTGTTTTTATAACAATATCGCCCTTTCCAAAACCATAGTGGTCATTGTATGGCTTGAAATTGTCTATGTCTATGTAGCAGACATCGAAGTGCATGTTCTGGGAAAGCCTTTTGTTTATCTCACGCTGAATTGATTCATTCCCCGGCAGGCCTGTGAGTGGGTTTGCATTCTTGGCAAGGATAAGGCTTCTCTCTGTTATTGCATTTAAAAGGATATGAACTGCCACTGTGCCATAATATTTGCCGTTCTTTGTAACGGATATGTCGTCATAAAGGAATTCAAACTTTCTTGATTGCAGCCTTTGTGCAACATCTTCAAATGTAGTATTCGCTTCAACCATCAGTGACGGCTGTTCCATTAGGTCGCTTATGTGTTTTGTAGCATTAAGGTGCATGCCGTAGCCATATTTACCGAGTATATTGTTTTCTAAAAACCTGTTTCTATGCAGCATCCCAACAACCCTATCACCTTCAACAACAGACAGACTCCTGAGTTCAGGATTTTTAATAAATCTATTAAATGCAGCCGTAAGATGTGCTGATGGCGGTACGGGATCAATTCTATGAGCAATATCGCCGATGAAACATTGTTCGCCATTTGTTGAGCAGCAGTTTGCTTTTTTGCTGTGAAGCATGGGAATTTCTGCTCTATCGCCATTTAGAATAGGGGAGGGCTTATAAAGATAATAGCCCTGCAGCAGATCAATCCCCATATTCATCACGACCTTGAGTTCTTTTTCCTGCTCTATGCCCTCGGCTATGACCTTTATGCCGATCTTGTGGCATGCAGAGGCAATGGAATCAACGAGATTGAATTTTACGGTTGCCTTATCTATATTCGATATGAAATGGCGGTCTATCTTTACAAAATCAGGCTCTATGGCAGAGAGCAGTTTCAGTCCGCCGTAGCCTGCCCCGAAGTCGTCTATGGCTATTTTATATCCCCTCTTTTTGTAATATGCAATAGCCTCTATGAATAAGCTGTAGTTGTGAATGGCGCTCTCTTCGGTTATCTCGAGTATGATCTTGTCTTTTGATATGCCAAAATCTTCGGCCAACTCATCGGTTATCCCAACGCTGTGGGCTGAGTCCATCAATGCATCCGGGCATACATTTATGAACAAATATAAATTGCTATGGTTTATGCCGAGGGAGGACGCTATGCTTATGGCGTTTTCCCTGCACCTCACATCGAGCAAGGAGATGGTATTGGTGAGTATTGCCTTTTTAAACAGTTCCCCTATGTTTATGTTTCTTTTATCTTCCTTGATCCTTGTCAGCGCCTCATAGCCGTAAACAGCCCCGTCCTTT
Source organism: Nitrospiraceae bacterium UBA665 (assembly GCA_002299835.1). GTDB lineage: Bacteria > Nitrospirota > Thermodesulfovibrionia > Thermodesulfovibrionales > Dissulfurispiraceae > UBA665. The sequence continues at coordinate 3,854 of DBNT01000049.1, forward strand.
GAAGAGAATATGGGCTGAAAATGGGTTGTGAGTGAGTTATTGTCAAGGAGTTCCAGTATTGTCTGTTTATCTATATTATTGGCTATATTATTGGCTATGTTGTTAGCAGGGCTGTTGCTGTTTTCAGATATGCGTTCCTCATCATCTATAGTTACATCCCATTTTGATCTGAAAGTCATGATACACCTCCTAATAAGACAAAAACTCTAAATTTCAAGCACCAAATCCTAACCCAAAAACAGAGATAGAGAATTGTTACCCCATTCAATCCCCCTTATCAAAGGGGGTTAGAGGGGTGTCTTTCCCCCTCCCCTTGCGGGAACTGGCGA
>DBNT01000104.1 GCA_002299835.1 Nitrospiraceae bacterium UBA665
CAATGGGGAGGGAATGCTATTTGCCCACTCAATATGAGAAAGAGCCGTCATAAAAAAATCTAAAGTCTTCGGTCTTTAAATCGTTACTTTTTTGCCTTATTACTGTCTATAAACCTCAAATAAGAAAACCTTTACCACTTAAAAACAGTAACGAGTTTATAGTAACGAGTGTAGAGTCTTTTGAAGCGTCAGAGTCTTTGACATTTTGACACTGGCTACTAACAGACTTCTCGTTACTTATTACTTTTTACTTGTTACTGTTTTTAAGTAGTAAAGGTCTTGCTTGCCAACTTGTTTAATCATAAGTCTTGACCAGCGGAACCGGCTGAGCACTAAAACTTAATGCTCAACGTATTGACGGCAGCCGCTGATTCAGCTACTCCCCTTTACTATAATCCGTAAAAAACCATTTACACCTGCCTGTGCTTTGCTTGCCTGCTGATTATGTCCTTTACTAAATAATAGAGTAATAGATTAACTAAAATCTTAAAATTATGTCAACCCAAATTGACTTGTCAAGGCAAAATAGAAATGTCCTATTTCTGCCAAAATAGAAATGTCCTGTTTTATGCTGTGTCTCAATGAATAGTGTCATTCCCGCTTGCCTGCCTGTGCCTCGGCAGACAGGTCGGGAATCTTTTTTTAAAGAATGATGCTGGACAAGCCAGCATGACAGACAGAAATGATATGGAAAAGCCATATAGAGCCTACTTTTAAGCCTACTTTTAGGACATTTCTAAATTGCTCTAATAGGACATTATCATTTTGCTTTACTTATGTAAATAGTTTTACGGATTATGCTTTGACTCCTGCAATTTAAACATGATAGAGTATTTTCATGGACCCTGTAACTCATGCCTTATCAGGGCTTGCAATTCATCAAATCGGCTTCAAAAGAAAAGCTGCTCTATTTGTGCTTGTATTTTCTGCAATAGCTCCTGACCTTGATTATATCACCCGCTTATGGGGGGCTGATGTATTTTTAAGGTATCATAGGGGCATTACACACGGCATACTCGCCTTGTTTGCATTTCCTTTGATAATGGGTATTATTTTCAGAAATAAGGGTGGTTTTTTTTATTATTATTTTCTTTCTTTTATTGCTTATGGCTCTCATCTTTTTTTAGATTTAGCAAATCCACATGGTATCAGAATATTGTCTCCGCTTGATTGGAATCTGTATTCACTTGATCTTGTATTTATAATAGACCCATTTATAGGAGGAGGTTTTCTTCTGTGCATCATAATGGGCAGGATGAACAAAAAAAGGGCGCCATTAATAGCTATTTGCATTATCATATTAATAGCAGCCTATATCGGTGGAAGGGCGCATCTTCAGTCTGAAGCAGAAAAGTTTCTAAAAACAGAAATAGATGCCAATATTTATAGGCTTTATCCCTTGCCGTTGGATCCGCTTAGGTGGTGGTTTATTACCAAGTCCGGCAATAATATTGAAGCAGGGGCGGTGGATCTTTTTACAAGGAGTGTCTATATAAAAAACAGATACAGATTGGATAAAAAGTCACCTGCAATAGTTAAATCAAAAAAGGATAGGGTGGTGCAGAACTTCCTGTATTTCTCCAGATTTCCATATGCAGAGGTTAAGAGGGAAGGCGACAGAACTATAGTGATATGGAGGGAGCTTTCTTTTTCCTTTTTGCCAGGCGAAAGGTTTATGGTAACGGTTATTATGGATAAAGACGGAGAGGTAATCGAGTCTGGATTTAAGTTTTAACTAAATTGAGCGTTTTATGCAAGTCAAGCATGGCTCAAAGCCTTTAGAAAGTGTTTGTTGCAATGCGTATGAAAGATTAAAATATATAACCCAATAAGTCAGAGCACTCAACAAGTTGAGTGCTCGATCGAGCACCAAATATTTTGGTGCTCTGATTGCCACCGACGGTGATGACGGAAACAAGAGTGTGTTTTTATAATGCCGGGTCTAAAGGCTTTTCGCCATACCTGACTTGCATTTTAAGAGCAAGAATTGCTTAATTTAGTTTTTAATTTTATAAGGAGAGGATGTCGTTATGAAGATAAGATTTTTTCAGAGACTTAATACAAGGCTATCACTTCCTTTTTTTATGCTGCTAATTTTTTATATTGCCGGAGGATTCGGTCTTTATGGCTCCGGCATTCTTGATCATTTTAAGGATTTTCATAAACAGCATCTTATTAATGTCTCTACAGAAAAGAAGCTTGTTATTGACTCATGGCTTAAATACCATAAAAAAGACATTAACAAAATTACAAATCTTAATATAGTCAGGAATAGTGCTGCTTTATTAGCCGGGGCAGCAGATGACATTTCTCCGCGGATGAAAAAAGCTGTTGATAATGCCAGAGCAAGTCTCTCTTTACTTTTTGAAGATTATGCATCAGACAGAGGTTATTTGCTGCTTGCTATTCTGTCTCCTGATGGTAAGGCATTGTTAGGCAGTGTAAGTGACATTACAGGAGAAGACTGGTCTGAATTTGATTTTTTTAGGCAGAACATAGATAGAGCAAGTTTTGCAGGTTTTCACCGGACAGAGATTAAGGGACAATACATTTACATCGCTGGCTTTTTAGCTCCTGTTCTTAATGAGCACGGCGATACCATTGCTATTATATATGCTGCATTGGATATAGGCGAAGTAGTTAATTTTTTAAAGACAGAGGATAGAGTATACAAAAGTAAAAAGATAAATATAATAGACGGCGGCGGCAATGTGCTGCTTACCGAAGAAGGCGTGCCGCCCAGAAAATTCAGATATAACATAGAATTTGGTAAAAATGTATTTGGCTATAAAGACGGATTATTCTTTTATACAATAGGACTTGAGGCTGCGCCTCTATATATTATAAGCACACTCGACGGCTCTGAAGTCAAAACACCCTTTACTGTAGTGCTTATAGCTTATATAGCTTTTGCAGGAATAATAATTTTGCTGGCAGTTATACAGAGGTCATATTTTTCAAGGTCTGTTTTGCGCCCTGTAGATAAGCTTGTAAAGGCTCTAAAATACGCTGCTATTGGCAATATGCCTGTAGATACTAAAAAAGGCTATACAGGTGAAATGCTCGCCCTGAAAATATCTTTTGAGGATATGCTTAAGGGCGTTAAACAGAGAGAATATGCTATCAGAGAAAACACAAAGACAGCAGAAAGATCTGCAATTAAAGCAAAGATTTTTACTGAAATTCATGATGAGATAAAGACGCCTTTAAGCACTGTAGTTGATAAACTGAATAAAGCCCGTGCCGAAATTTATGCCGAAATTTATGATAAAAAAGAAATGCAAAATTTTTTAAACGATACCATTTATAGGATTAAATCAATACAGCTTTTAGTAGATAACCTTATTGAATATGTGAGGCTTGAGGACGGAAAGATTTTTGCAAAGTCAGAAGAGTTTAATCTATGTCAGCTTTTTAAGGAATTGGAGGATGAAGCAAAAGAGATGACAGGCTCAAAAGAAATAGAAGTGATTATAGACTGCCATGACCTGTTTTCCGGCAGACCTGTCAATACAGATAGATACCGGTTAAAACAGATTCTGACCAACCTTATGGACATCTCCATAAAATCCATAGATGCGGGGGCGGTTACTGTTATGGCATCTTTAATTACGGTAAATAGTGTGGATTATGCTGAGATTTCGGTTGCCGGCACTGGAGCCGGTGATAGAACCGACAATAGAGAATATGCAGGGGAATTGGTCGATACCCAAAAATGTGCCCAAAGCTGTCCCGGTATGACGGTATCAAAGAGACTCGCAGACATTCTTGGAGGAAACTTAACCGCAGAGGGCAGTGAGGGCAGGGGAATTGTATTTACACTTACAATCCCTATAAAGACAGTAACAAGTAACGAGTAACGAGATAGAAGCTGAAAGCTGTAGATTATTAAACTTCTCGTTACTATAAACTTGTTGCTGTATTTATAGAACACGATTAAAAGTGGTAGTTACGGGCTATTTATGCTCACACCATGCTTGTCATTGTCCGGCTTGACCGGACAATCCAAATGTCTTTGAAAATGCTGGATTCCCCAATCAAGTTGGGGAATGATAGACTTAAAAAGTACTGTTTATGGACAATAAACAACTAACACTTTTAAGTATTTATTATTGCGATTGCATATTATTTTATGTTTCTGTTACTATGAACAAATAGGGTAGCAACGATGCTTTTTTCTTCATAAATAATTCATAAATTATCGGGTATCATTTTAATTAAAAGAATTCCTCGCAGCTTGCTACGGGGTAGTTCATTTAATTATTTTAAAAAAACAATAATCAAAAAGGGGGAGTTTGCATAGTGAACGAAAAAAAAGAAAATCAAAAAGAAAATCAAAATGTCGTTGACAAAATCGTTGACAAAGTATGGGATTTTTTTACATCTATAAAATTAACTATAATCATACTAGCCGTTATATCGTTGACATCAGTTGTTGGCAGCGTTGTTCCGCAGCGGGCAGAGCCTGAACGCACCATAGGAGTGCTTTCAGGAATTGTCGGTGAGGCTTTTGCTCCAACAGCATTTATAGTGCTTGATGCGCTTGGTTTTACAGCTATGTTCCAGTCATGGTGGTTTCTTACTTTTCTTTTTATTTTTGCAGCAAATCTGATTGTCTGCTCTATCGACAGATTTCCTAAAATATGGAATATTATAAAAGAACCGATAAAGCCTGCTGAGCCGGATGTATTGAATCTTATGTCAATAAAAAGGGAAGCATTTATAAAAGGAGATATTGATACTGCAAAAGGCAAGGTAGAGTTAGCGTTTAAAAAAATCGGATTCAAGCCTCAGTTGCACCCTGAAAGCGGCAGTACCCAAATAGTTTCAGAAAAGGGCAGATATAGCAGGCTTGGCGTGTATGTAACTCATTTAAGTATTATAGTTTTATTTATTGGTGTGATTATTGCAATGTTTTGGGGGTTTCATGGCGGTGTGAATATATTAGAAGGGACAAGCACATCTGTTGTCTATTCTTTTAGAGATGGCAAAGAAATTCCGCTTGGTTTTGAGGTAAGATGCGATAATTACGATGCAAGGTTTTGGGAAGGCACTGATAGACTAAAGGCATCAGAAAGCTGGCTTACAATTATAGAAGACGGAAAAGAGGTAAAGAGTAAAATTGTAGATGTCAACCGCCCATTAAGACATAGGGGAATTACATTCTATCAATCCAGCCGCGGCTTTGCCCCAAGTCAAGATTCCTTGTTTCGATTTGCTGTAACATCGGTTAACGGCAGCAAGGAAAATGTTGAGTTAAAATTCGGGGAGTCATTTAAAATGCCAGGCACGAATATCAAGGTTACAGTAGCAGACTTCAGCCCTGCTTTAGGCATTGATCAGCTTGGCAGGTTGTTTACTTACAATCCAGATGAGATGGTTAATCCGGCTGCTTTTCTTGAATTTAGAGAAAACGATAATCTCCTGCATAGACAATGGATACTTAGAAGATACCCTGATACATGGAGGGTGCAGCACGGTATAGTAGAATTTAAAGATCTCTGGAAGGCCCAGTATACAGGATTGCAGGTTAGAAGGGACCCTGGAATAGGGTTTTTTTATTTAGGCTCATTTTTAATGACGATAGGGCTTCATGCAGCATTTTTTATGAGTCATAGAAGAATATGGGTTAAAATCTCAAATGAAAAAGGCAGAGTTAATGTGTTGGTAGCCGCATCTTCAAATAAAAATAGAGAAGCCTTTGAGAAAAAGATAGATAAATTAATTAAGTCTCTGGAGGGATAATATGGAAAGTTTTCAATTTTTTGGAATTTCTACAGTTGCATATATACTTGCAATGGTAGCTTATATCTCTTACCTTGTCTCTAAAAATTCAACTGTTGGTGTTATTGCTACAACACTGACAGTAGGAGGTTTTATATTCCAAACAATAGGGTTTGGCATAAGATGGGCGGAGTTTAATGAATTAATGCAATTGGGCATAATAAGGGCTGCGCCGCTTGCTAATCTTTATGAGTCTTTGGAGTTTATGGTATGGTGCGTAATACTCGGATACCTTCTAATTGAGTGGAAATATAAAACCCGAGCATTCGGAGCCTTTATAACACCTATTGCAGGATTAGCTCTTGCTTTTATTGAGATGTCGGGCATGTCAAGGGATTTGTCCCCCTTAGTTCCGGCCCTGCAGAGCAACTGGCTGTTGGCTCATGTTTTGCTAAGCTTTGTTGGATATGCAGGTTTTTCAATAGCCTTTGCAGCTTCAATAATATATTTGGCTTTGACAACATCAAACAACAGAAAGAGCGGGGCATATATATTTTGGACCGGAGCATTGGGCATATTTTCAATTATACTTGTAGCGTTAATTATAGATTTCCTCGTATTTAGGGTAGCTGGGGTTACCTATGGACAAACTGAAAACCATATTTTAGAAGCCACCTTTCAAAGCGAATCTGGCTTTATAGTTTTATTAAGCTATATCGGCTCTTTAGCCTTTATTGGTTTATTGTGGAGATATGGGGGGAGTATCATAAAAAAAATAGCAGATTCTTTTTCAATATCAAAGGAAATGCTTGATGATGTGACTTATAAGAGCATTGCTGTAGGGTTTCCTATATTTGGATTAGGTGGACTTATCATCGGAGCCATTTGGGCTGAACAGGCATGGGGCAGATACTGGAGCTGGGATCCCAAGGAAACATGGTCATTGATACTGTGGTTTGTGTATGCGTTTTATCTGCACGCAAGATTTTTAAGGGGATGGAGCGGTCCTAAGTTAGCCATTGTGGCGGTAATAGGATTTGGATGCATGATATTTACATATCTCGGGGTGAATATCTTTCTGAGCGGATTACACGCTTACGGAACATTATAAACAATATTAGGTGATAGGTGATGGGCAATAGGCAAGAAAAATTTTCCTATAACCCATAACCTATCACCTATGACCTATGAAAATACTAGGGATAGATACTTCATGTGATGATACATCTGCCTCTGTTGTATTGGATGGTGGAAAAATCCTTTCAAATATAGTATCTTCGCAAACAGAAATTCACAAAAAATATGGCGGAATAGTACCTGAACTTGCATCAAGACGACATATAGAACTTATCTGGCATGTTGCTGATGAAGCCTTAAATAAAGCAAATATCACCCTCGATGATTTAGATGCAATTGCTGTTTGTCACGGACCTGGCCTTATAGGCTCTTTGCTTGTAGGATGCAATTTTGCAAAGGCAGTGGCATATGCAAGAAAGATTCCTCTCATAGCTGTTAATCACCTTGAAGGGCATATTTTTTCAGCGATACTTGAAGACAGCAAGCCTTCTTTTCCTTTTATTTCACTGATTGCCTCTGGAGGTCATACGAGTCTTTATGTTGTTAATGGCCTTGGACAATATATAGAATTAGGAAAGACAAGAGATGATGCAGCAGGAGAAGTATATGACAAAGTTGCAAAAATGCTGGGACTTGGCTATCCCGGCGGTCCTGTAATCGATAGGCTTGCAAAAGAGGGCAATCCAAAGGCATTTGATTTTCCGAGGGCATATGTTCCTGAATCCTTTGACTTCAGTTTCAGCGGGCTTAAGACGGCAGTAAAGATAGAGATACATAAGTCAGAAGTCAGAACCAGAACACCAAAATCTTTTGGTGTTCGGCCGAGCACTCACGAAGTGAGTGCTCTGGGTCAGAAGCCAGACCCCCCCCAACCCCCCCTTGATAAGGGGGGGATTGAAGGGGGGGCATTCTCCGAACCCCGAACCCCGAACCCTGAACTCATTAATGACATTGCTGCATCGTTTCAGGCTTCTGTGGTTGATGTGCTTGTCAGAAAAGCGGAATGGGTCATAATAAAAAAAGGAATAAGACAGGTGGCGCTTTCTGGCGGTGTATCGGCAAATAGTGAATTAAGAAGAAGGATGAAGGAAATGGCAGAAGACAGAGAAGTAGAGTTATTTCTCCCATCTATTGCATTATGTACGGATAATGCAGCAATGATAGCCGCTGCAGGGCATCATCATTTTATGTCAGGAAGGATAGCAGGCATAGATTTAAACCCAAAGGCATATTTGCCGTTGTAGTCAGAAAAGTTTTGGTGCGTAAAATCCAGGCGAAATTTGCGGCTGGCTTTATGGAAAACCTACTGCTGCTATCGTGAATCTTGAAATAATGGATGCGGAAATAGTTTCGATAAGCTAAATATAAAACCGACCACCTTTTTGCGGCACATAAGTTATAAAGCCGAATTTATATTGTTACACCGTCAATTCTCTTTAGACCTGCATCGAGCGCCATTTTTACAGCCTCTGTGTACTCTTCAGTCGTTATCCTTCTATTAAGAGGAGGGTGATCAAAGGCCTTATAGCAGGGATAATACTGATCCATAATATTTATATAGGTATTTTTTGAAATTTCCTCTGCTATAAATCTGACGGCCTCTTTTGTTCCGGCTATGCCTGATGGAAGCACAAGATGCCTGAGGAGCAGCCCTCGCAGTGCAACGGCTCTTTCATCCATCATAAGGTCTCCAACCTGCCTGTGCATTTCTTTTATAGCAGCCTTTGCTTTTTCCGGATAATCCTTTGCCCTTGAGTATTTGAGAGCCATCAAAGAATCAGAATATTTAAAGTCAGGCATGTATATATCAACAACACCATCAAGGATCTTTAATGCCTCTACAGATTCATAGCCGCCTGAGTTGTAAACAATTGGAATGCCAAGCCCTTTTTCTGAAGCAATGGCGATGGAATGCAGTATCATGGGCATCTGGTGCGTAGGTGTGACAAGATTTATATTGTGACAGCCTGTTTCCTGAAGATGTATCATTATAGAGGCTAATTTTTGAAATGATATTTCTTCACCTTCTCCCAGATGACTTATGGTCCAGTTCTGGCAATATATGCAGCCCAAATTGCAAAAGCCGAAAAAAATAGTTCCGGAACCTGAACTCCCCACAAGCGGCCTTTCTTCTCCGAAATGAGGTCCCCAGCTTGATACAAAAGGCATGTCTCCGGTTCTACAAAAACCTGTCTCTCCTTCAGTTCTGTTTACTCTACAGTTTCTCGGGCAGAGAATGCATTCTTTTAATATATCTTCGGCATGCTTTACCTTATCCCATATTTCTCTGCTTGAAAGCTTGCGATAAGCCGGTATAAACATAAATTTAGGGGGTCCCCAGAAAGTCTTCGACTTTCTGGGGCAGAAATGCAATACAAAAGTTATTTTGCAACTTATTATTTTGCCCTGGGCAGCGACCATTCCACAAGTTTAATGGCTATTTCTTTTGCATGCCATGCGATGTTTTTAATGGCATCGAGCATAGTTACATAAATGGATGACGCTACAGGCAGGCACAATCCCTCAATCAACCTCTCCTCGTGTAATGTAGCATATTCAGTGGCCCTTTTTACAATACCGGACTCAGACTCTTCGATATACCTTCTCATTATTGTATTTTTTGCCAGTATTATGTCTGCTGTCGGTCTTATAATGTCTACAAGCCTCTGCAGCAGGAATGTTATTTCAGTAATCGCCCGGTCGCTGAAAAGTATGTTGTCTTTTATTTTTTTGTCCATAAGTTCGGCGAGTTTTTCGATATCCTCTCCTATCCTTATAAGATGTGCGGGGACAGAAACATAAGGTGCTAACTCAGGGTTGTTTTTTGCCATACCGGTTATGCTTTTAGTCAGATCAGGTTCGGAATTTTTTATTATCCCGGCCGCAGCAATGCATTCATTCAGAGGCTCTGTTGAATTATAAATAAATGCTGTTTGCAAAAGAGATATGCCGGTTTCGGCAGTATTTGCCATTTCGTGCATCGTTAGTAATAGTTTCTTAATATCTTCTTTCATAGGAATACCTCCATCTGTATTTTTTTTAAGCATATCAAATTCTGCATCCCTATGGCAAGAAAAGTAGGCTAATATGCTATAATTTCAGGAATATAATCAGGAGGTATTTGCTCTAATAATGGATGCTTGGGAACTAAGGACTAAAATCGAAAAAATAAATGATATTCCGACAATACCACCGGTATTGAAAAATCTATTGAGGCTAATAGAAAACCCGGCTACCTCATTTACCGAGATAGGAAATTTTATATTAAAAGACCCTGCGCTTACATCGAAAATTCTTAGGGTAATTAATTCGCCTGTTTATGGCTTTCCGGGAAGAATATCCACGGTAAGCCAGGCATTGATACTTATAGGGCTGGATACTGTCAAGGGTTTGCTCATCGGTGTTTCAGTTTTTGAGTTTATTAAAGAAACTATGTCCGGTCTCTGGGAACACTCAATAGGATGTGCCATAACCGCTAAAATAGTTTCCAGAAAAAAGTCTCTCGATTATCTTGAGGAAATATCTATTGCAGCCTTGCTGCATGATATTGGAAAGGTCGTCCTCGGCTTGAAATTTCCTGAAAAATACAGAAAAGCAGTTGCATATGCAGAAAAAAACGAGCTTTTTATATCCGATGCCGAAAAGAGATATTTCAGCGTAGACCATGCTCTGGTAGGTGCATGGATTGCCCAGAGGTGGAGTTTCCCCCGCAGTCTTGTAGAAATAATAGAATATCATCACAAGCCGCATCTTTCAAGAAACCTGCCTGTCCATACAGCCATAGTTCATCTGTCAGATATTCTTATAAGGGCAAAAGGATTCGGTTTTGCAGGCGACAATTTTGTGCCTCCAATAGAGCCAGCAGTGTTGGAAAAACTTGATTTTTCTGAGCCCGATATAAGGGAGATTCTTGATGAAATGGAAGAAGCCCTGCAGTATACAGAGGATATATTACTGCTGGATTTATAGATGATACAAGACTTATAATATAATAGTTTCGGTGAAACCAATCAGGAGATAATAAAATGGCAAAGATACCTGTAAGTGCTTTAAGTCCGGGAATGAAACTGACAAAGCCAGTAGTAAATGATGCCGGCATGGTTCTGTTAGGAGAGGGTACCGAGCTTACAGCCACCCTTATAGAAAGACTGCTGAATATGAACATAGGAAGCGTATATATAGAAGGCGCAGCAAGTCCGGGCAAATCAAAGGATGAGATGCTTGCTGAACTGGATGCAAGGTTCAAAAAGACAGAAAACGAGCCTTATATGGGGACACTGAAAAGGTTGTTCAAAGAGCATATAGAAGAACTGTACAAATAAAACTCAAAACAAAGGAGACTAATGACCGATCACCAGATGGACATCCAGACGCTGCGATTGCAGGTCGAAAAGATAGATGCGCTTCCTACGATACCGGCTATTTTAAAGAAACTTCTCAATGTTATTGAAAACCCGAAAATCTCTCTCAATGATATAGGCAGTTTTATTTCTAACGATCCTGTGCTTACATCAAGGGTTTTAAAAATTGTAAATTCGCCTATCTATGGATTTCCCGGCAGAATATCCTCTGTTAAACAGGCTTTGATGCTTTTAGGGCTTAATGTTATTAGGGGAATGCTGCTCGGTGTATCTGTATTTGAGGCGATGCAGAAGACAATGGTAGGGCTGTGGGAGCATTCGCTGGGCTGTGCCATAGTTGCAAGGCTTATAGCCGAAAAAAAGAAAATGAGCGACCCCGAAGAAATATCCGTTGCCGCACTCCTTCATGATATAGGAAAGGTTATACTGGGACTTAAATTCCCTGACAAATACAGAGAGACCATGGCCTATGCAGAATCAAAGGAAATTTTTATATTTGATGCAGAAAAAGACCATTTTATTGCAAATCATGCAGATGCAGGCTCATGGGTTGCAAGAAAATGGAATTTTCCGTGCAGTCTTGTCGAGACAATGGAATATCATCACAAACCCCATCTCTCTAAAAACTTCCTTGTTCAGACATCTGTTGTTCATGTATCGGACATTCTTATAAGGGCTGCTGGCTTTGGCTTTGCAGGCGACAGCTTTGTCCCTCAGGTTAATGCGTCTGCATGGCAGGCGATTGACCTTTCGGAATCAGATATAAAAGAGATTCTTGCCGAAATGAGAGAATCCCTTGATCGTGCAGAGGATTTCCTTTTTTCAGATGAATAACGCAAAGACAGTATTAGTTGTAACCAGAGATGTAGTTTTATTAAACATCATAGGCAGGCTGCTTAAAGATGCCTACAGGGTGATTGATTTTGCTAACATCCAGTCTTCGCTGGATTATATCTACAATTCCATTCCGGACTTATTAATTATTGATATAGCTGGCGATATAGATCTTGACAGAGCCGCTGTCAGGACCTTAAACGAGATGAAGAGCGACCCTATATTTGGACAACTCCCTGTGCTCGCTATTTTCGGCGATAAGTTTATAATACCTGACTGGAAGCATTTGCTTGTTGATGATTATATGAGAAGGTCTTGCTTAGAAATAGACTTTTTTTCCAGGGTAGGTCTCTGCATTCACAGAACAGAGAGAATGGTTGAAATTAATCCCCTTACGAGGCTTCCTGGCAATATAGCTATAATGAAACAGATACAGAAAAGGCTCAACATGAGAGAAGCCTTTGCATTTGCCTATGCAGACTTAGACTATTTCAAGCCTTTTAATGACAAATACGGGTTCAGCAGGGGAGATGAGGTATTGAAAATGCTCGGAAGGCTTATCCTCAATATTGTTAAAAACAAACAGCCTTACGGAAGTTTTATCGGACATATAGGGGGCGATGACTTTGTCTTTATTATGGCTATTGACCCAGTTAAAGAGTCTCTTTCTAACGGGGTTGAGCATATTGAGGAGACTGCAGGCGAAATTATAGATAATTTTAGAAAGATAATTCCAACTTTTTATGATACCGAAGACAGAACTAATGGTTATATTGAGTCGGTTGATAGGGAAGGGGTTAAAAAGAAATTCCCTATAATGGAGATTTCAATAGGCATTGCCCACAATAAGGGCAGAGAGTTTTCTCACTATGGAGAAATTGCCGAAGCGGCATCAGAGATGAAAAAGTATGCGAAGTGTGAAGGTGGATGTTTTAAGACAGACAGAAGATGCGAAACAGGCATCAGTCAAAAAGCTTGATTATAGTATCAGCCTTATGCTCCATTTGTCTTATGCCCTGAGATATTGAATTATATTCGTCCTTTAACCTGTGGAGTTCGTCAGCTATATTTAAAGACGCCAGTATAGCTGCTTTAAGCGGTGTTATATTCGGAGAATTTGAGTATGCCTCTTTCAATTTCCGGTCCACAAAGTCAGATAGATGTTTTATATAATCGGCAGACGCATCGCCTTTTATGACGTATCTCTGACCTAAAATATATACCTCTACATTTCCCATTATTTAATCCCTATGGCAATCCCTATGGCCTTACTTCAGCTCTATAGAGTCAAGCTCGCTCAAAAGACCTTCTATCTGTTCTTTTATAGATGTTTTTTCTGAAGAGAGTTTTTCTATCTCTTCGTCTTTCCTTGCTACGGTTTCTTCAAGCACCTTCACTTTTTTTTCAAGGGCATCTTTTTGTTCTTTCAGAGCCTTGATCTTTTCCATGGCAATGGCTATTTTTTTCTCAAATGTCTTTAGCACTTCCACAGCAGCCTCCTAAATTCTAAATTCTAAAGATTCCCGATATATTTACTAACTTCAGAGATGTCCGAATTTTCGCTTGCCCTGATATATTCAAAATATGTTGTAAGCACCCTTTTTACATAATTTCTCGTTTCTCTAAAAGGAATGTCTTCTATGAATTCATCAATAGTATTATAATTGCCGCGCTCCAACCAGTCGCTTACAACATGCGCTCCTGCATTATAAGCTGCCAAAGCGACAGGGAGTGAATTAAATGTGTCTAACAGTTGCCTCAGATAGTATGTCCCTAAAAGCACATTTGTCTTTGGGTCATAGAGTTGGTTTAAGTGCCCGAGGCTTACATTAGCAGGTTTGGCTATCCTCTGTGCAGTCCCGGGCATTAACTGCAAAAGACCGCGCGCACCAGCGATTGACCTCGCTTCAGGGTCAAATCTTGATTCTTCCCGCATCACAGCCAGTATTAATAGCGGGTCAATCCTGTTTTTTTGAGCAGCATATTCAACTTCTGATAAAAAGGCGAGGGGATAATGGAATTCATGAAGTTCTCTATTATAAGGAATTCTTGATATAATGCCAACCGACATTCTGTAATTACCCAGTCTTTGTAGATATGAACTGATACTTACAACCATATCAGGCGATGGGTTTTTTCTCGACATATGCAGCAGCTCCGATACTGCCTCGCGGGTTAGACCGATTTCTGCAAGTATATCAACCCTATCTATTTGAGGACTGTTCATTGATACTTGTCCCCGCATGCCTTTAGCGGGGATCGGAGGTTGAGATATCTCCACAGTCTTGAGCGTTTGACCATCTCGTAAGAGCGAGAGGTATCCGTAATAATCGCGATGCCTTATATGTCTTGTGCCGTATAAGGCTTTTGCCGGCCTTGCAATGCCCAATTTTTCCTCGCACTTGCTTTTCCAGTAAAGATACCTTGAATCAGCATATGTGCTATAGAGATGGGAAAATATTTCAAGGGCATTTTTATAGTTACCAGAAAGATAATGTGTCCAGCCGATAGCCCACATGGCATTTTTCTGTTCTGAAGGGAATCTATATATTACTTCATTAAAGATATTGAGTGCGCCCTTAATATTCCCATTTCTTCTTAGTGTTGTCCCGTAAGAAATAAGGACTGATGCCATCCTGTTGTCTTCAGATCTCATAAATTCCTGCAGTCTTGACTCAAAGGTTTTTGTTTCCCTCGCCCTGAGCAACGACCTTGCAAGCCAAAATGGATTATTAATTTCTTCATATAAGGCAGATGCCTCTTTATATCTCTTCTGCCTGAACAGGGAATATGCAAGGCCTTGCAGAATCTCAGAAGTTGAGAGGTTGAGAGGTTGAGAGGTTGAGAGGTCTGTCTTTTTTAATGCCTCCCTGAAAGATTTTTCTGCATCTTCAAAAAACCATGCCTTATTGAGATTCTGCCCTCTTAAAATCAGGTCTTTAATTGTTATTTCACCTGCGGGGAGTTTCTCTGCAGCCTTTTTTGAAAGAGGCGATGCTGACAAAAATATTTCTTTAAACAGGTTTTTTGCCCTATCTTTTTCATTGTTTTCATACAGGTAAAGGGCAAAGGCATATTTAACATCAAAGTCAGAAGGGTAATCAGCAATAAAGTTCTGATAAGCATTAATTATCTCGTTTGTATTATTCTTTTCCCTGAGCAATTCTATTTCTAACAAGCGTATAGCTTTTATTAAAGGTGAATCTTTATAGTGGCTCTTTATAGTTCTCAGGTCAGCTATGGCATCATCTACATTGCCAATATTCTTAAATGCCTGCGCCCTCCAAAATAAGGCATAATCGCCCATAACCGGCAGATTTTCGTATGCAATTGTCAGATGTGCTATTGCGTTTTCGTAATCTCCTCTGTCAAGCAGATTTTTACCTTCAGACAGGTTTTGCCGTGGAGTAATTTGTGCGGATTCTGAAGAGGATGGAGCCGGTAAAAATGCCAGCAGCAGCAAAGCTGACAAAAAAATAGTCATGCTTGTCCCTGCGGTCCTTAGGCAGGGAAAAGACAAAAACTTATATGTCCTCTTTCCTATCATTATCTTAATTATAAGATTTCATCAATATTTTTACAAGCAATGCTTTGACCTGCAAAAATCTACCGAGATTATCATGACATTAATCCGAACACTCTAAAAATTAAGCACTAAAGATATGGGGGCATAGATAGATAAAAGGCTTTGCGTCGCCACATTATTGAGGCTAGTAAAAAACAACATATCAAATAAAAAATAAAAGGCTAATTCACTGGATTGTTTTTAAAAACTGCGAATTGTAAAGCCTTTTATCTATCTATGCCCCCATATAAATGCATTTTTAGATTAAAACTGCTTTAAATATTCCATATAAGCATCAAAATTCTTTTTTGTCTCCTCTATATTATCCCCGCCGAATTTTTCTAAAAAAGCATCGGCTATTATAAGTGCAGCAACAGCCTCTCCAATTACAGCAGCAGCAGGAACTGCACAGATATCTGAGCGCTCATAGACAGCCTCAAAAGGCTCTTTTGTTATTATGTCAACGGATTGTAAAGGTTTTCTCAAGGTAGGGATTGGCTTCATTGCCGCCCTTATGACTATCGGCATTCCGTTTGTCATACCGCCTTCAATACCGCCTGCATGATTTGTCTCTCTGTAAAATCCGGAGTCTGACCTCTGACCCAGAGCACTCACTTCGTGAGTGCTCGGCCGAACACCAAAATCTTTTGGTGTTCTGGTTCTGACTTCTGTCTTCTGATAAAATATCTCATCCATTACCTCAGAACCGAATCTTTCAGCCATCTCAAAACCAGCTCCGATCTCAACTCCTTTAATCGCCTGTATTCCCATCAATGCATGTGCCAGTCTTCCATCAAGCCGCTTATCCCATTGAATGTGGCTTCCAAGACCAACCGGCAGACCTGTTGCAAAAATTTCAAAAACCCCTCCAAGTGTGTCTCCATTTTTTGAGGCAGTATCTATTAATTCCATCATCTTCTTTGATGCGTCTTCATCCGGACATCTCACAAGAGAATCTTCAGCCTTTTTAAAGGTTTCTCCGAAATTTTGAATTTTGAATTTTGAATTTTGAATTTTTATGTTGCCTATCTGTGTAACAAAACTCCCTATGGTTATTGAAAACTCAGAAAGGAATTTCTTTGCTATTGCACCAATGGCAACGCGCATAGCTGTTTCCCTTGCGCTTGAACGTTCAAGAACATTCCTTATGTCTTTATGTCTATATTTTAATGCCCCTGCTAAATCAGCATGTCCGGGTCTTGGCCTTGTTACTGCCAAAAATCTGGGATCAAATCGGGGGTCTTTTATTTCTTCACTAATCTCTTTTGAATCCGGACTCATAATATCCTGCCAGTTTTCCCAGTCCCTGTTTTCTATAAAGAGCGATATTGGAGAGCCGATGGTATATCCGGATCTGACACCGGAGATTATTTCTGCATGGTCTTTTTCAATTTTCATTCTACCGCCACGGCCGTATCCTGATTGCCTTCTCTTGAGTTCCCTGTCAATGTCTTTTGATGACAGGGCAAGTCCGGACGGAATTCCTTCAAGGATTCCTATTAATCCTTTTCCATGCGATTCGCCTGCTGTAAGAAATCTGAGATTATTTGTCATTTTTTAGATATTTTTTATCGTTTGCCTGCCCTTTTCAGTGTCTCTTTATACACTTTATAGAGCCCGTTATACTCATCCAATGCCCTTTTAAGAATATTAGGCATATTCGGCAGGTCCTGTTGATTGACGGTAGCATTGACACTTCTGCAAAAAGCTGCCATGTTATCCAGTGTCTTTAAATCTTTTCCTACTAATAAGAGCAATATATGCCTTCTCGTAACCATGGGCATATCTTGAAAAAACTTCAAGATATCATTATTTTCAATAGAACTTCCACCAAAACTTTCATTCAAAACAATAATATCATATTGATTGAATTTAATCTTTTCAAAGAGGTCATCTTTACTTGTAGCTATATCAACATTATAGCCCAAATCAATAAGAGAGGAGTTTATAATGCCCCCCTTATAATGCCCATGGGTATCGCTCTGGTCATCACAGATAAGGGCTGTCTTAAAGCTGCCTTCATATTCCTGTAGTTCCATGCCGGACGCTCCTTTGATTGTTTTTCTCTTTGTCAGCGTTTAAAGAACCTCTGTTCTTTAAGGACTTTATTATAATCTTTATCAATCTTCAGACCTTCTATGTCCGTTGTCTTTTCACCCTTTGCGCTTTTAATCATATCAATGCCCCTGCCGACTATGGCTTTTTTAGAGGCATAGGCGAGGGCGGTCTCTTCTGTTATCAGCCCTTCTTTATAACACTTTATAATAGCCTGATCAAAGGTCTGCATTCCAAATGCTTCACTGGCATCTATAATCTCGTAGAAGGTTTTTCCTTCAGATTCGCCGTTAGCTATAGATTCCTTAACCCTCAGATTGGTTTTCATTATTTCAACAACTGCTATTCTACCGCCTCCTATTTTAGGCAGCAGCCTTTGGCTTACTATCCATCTCACTGTATCTGTAAGCCTTATTCTTACCTGTTTTTCTTCCTCCTGTTCAAACATGCCTACTATCCTGTTTATTGTCTGTCCTGCATCTATGGTATGGAGGGTGGAAAGAACCAGATGCCCTGTCTCTGCTGCTGACAGCGCTATCTCTGTTGTTTCTCTATCCCTCATTTCTCCCACGAGTACTACTTTCGGCGCCTGACGCAGGGCTGCCCTTAATCCCCCGGCAAACGAATCAAAATCGGCTCCGAGTTCCCTCTGATTAAAAGTAGCCTTTTTGTGTGAATGTGTAAATTCAACAGGGTCTTCAAGAGTTATTACATGCACGGCATTGTTTTGATTGATAATATCAAGAACTGCTGCAAGGGTTGAAGATTTTCCGCTTCCGGTTGCGCCTGTTACTAATACAAGGCCATTTTTTTCATCTGCTATCTGTGATAAAACTGCAGGCACCTTAAGGTCATCAAGAGTCGGTATAGTGGTCGGAAGCTGCCTTAAAACTATTGAATAACAACTGCGCTGCGAAAATATATTTACCCTGAATCTCGCCTTTTCGGGCAGCGAGTAGGAAAGATCGCAGGAGCCTTCATTTATAAGATTTTCGGTAAGCCTGCGGTCTGAGTTAATCATATTAAGTGCAAGGACTTCTGTCTGAAAAGGTGTAAGAGCATTTAAAGGTAGATTTTCAAAGCTTACAGGAAGCAATTCTCCGGCGCATTCTACTTGCGGAGGTCTGCCCACTGTAAAGTTGAGGTCAGATACATTTTCATGACTTTGAAGCATCATAGAAAGTATAAAATCTAATTCCGGCTTATTCATAAAATCTCCTTTCCCCGACTAAGGACTTCGGGGACAAGTTTTAAAAATCAGGCGGAGGTTCTTTCAGAAACTGAACAAACCTCTGTTTATCTGTAGCCTTATCATAAGCATCTTCAGGACTTATCCATTTTTTGAGCAATAATTCCATTATTGCATCATCAAGTGTCTGCATACCGTATTTCTTTCCTGTCTGCATTGAGGATGGTATCTGATGCGTTTTGCTCTCTCTTATAAGCGCGCTTACTGCATATGTACATACAAGCACCTCCAGAGCAGCGCATCTGCTTTTTTTATCTATACGCTTAAATAAATTCTGGGCTATAACGCCTTTCAGGCTTTCTGACAGGGTTGTCCTTATCTGTGCCTGTTGATGTGAGGGGAATACATCTATTATCCTGTCCACTGTTTTAGGCGCATTTGTTGTGTGAAGCGTGCCGAATACGAGATGGCCAGTTGAAGCAGCCTCCAGTGCAAGCTGGATAGTCTCAAGGTCTCTCATTTCCCCTACGAGTATAATATCAGGGTCTTCCCTCAATGCGCCTCTTAATGCAGCGGCAAATGACCGCGTGTGTGCACCGACTTCTCTGTGGTTAATCACGCAGCCCTGACTTTTATGAACAAACTCTATAGGGTCTTCTATGGTTATTATATGGTCTTTACGGTTTTTATTGGCATAGTCTATTATGGCAGCCAGTGTAGTGGATTTACCGCTTCCTGTAGGTCCTGTTACCAGCACCAGCCCTTTGCCGAGCATTGCAAACTTCTTGCAAACAGGCGGCAGTCCGAGTTGCTCTATTGTTATTATTTCGTTGGGTATAAGTCTGAACACACCTCCTATGCCGTATTTTTGCAGAAAGAAATTTGCACGGAATCTGGCAATCCCCGGTATTTCATATCCGAAGTCAACATCTCCGGTCTCTTCAAAGACTTTTATCTTCTCCTCTGGAGCGATTTCATAGAGCATAGCCTTCAGAGTGTCATTGTCAAGGAGATCGTATTTTACCCTTTCCATCTCTCCCCTTACGCGGAGGATAGGCTGCGACCCTGCTACTATATGCAGGTCTGAAGCGCCTTCTTCAAGCATGAGTTTAAAAAAAGCATCAATTCTTGCCATTAAAATAAACTCCTTTTGGGATTTTCTTAAAATTCTACAAAAGTTCTATGATTTTGTCAAAATACATTATATCAAGAATATCTTGAAAAAGACAGGCAGTTTGTTGTAAATTCAACTATGGAGAAGAAAAAGACTAATATTTTTCTGTTGGCGCAGATATGAAAACAATATCTATTTACCCTTCTACTGAAATCAATATCAAATGCCCAACATGTATTTCCTCTGAAATGCTGAAGCTCCCGTATTCTCCGAAGGAAGACTTCCAGATGACCTGTTCAAGATGCAATGAGGAAATTATTGTTAAGCTGAATGAGAGACAATATTATCGGAAACAGGTATCAATACCTGTGTATTACTCCCTACATGACTTTGATAATATCCTCGATACAAGAGTAAAAAGCGGGCGGATTGTTGATATATCCAGGACCGGCATCGGTGTCGAGATTTCTGCTCTTAAATATTCAAAGGAATACGAAAAGGAGGGGAATATAGTGACCATCTCTTTTGCCTTGCCTCCTAAGAATAAGCAGATCAAAGCAAAGGGGAAAATAGTAAGGATATTCGGGGATAAAAAGCTCAGGACTAATATAGGGATTCAATTTTTAAACCTTGATGATTATCAGAGCCAAACCATCGGCCTTTTCCTTATGCCTTAGGTTTTATGTGGCTTCACCGCTGTCTCTCAGAGTTAGTAGCGTTACTCTGAAACGCCATGTTCTGTATTGGCAACTACCCGCGTTCAACTACCCCATAAGGAACTTACAACCAGTGTGCCTCCCTGCCTGTGCTATGCATGGCAGACAGGTGATTACAAGCCCCGTCTAAATCCCAAATCCCGATTTAGAAATTTCACTATTTATTCCCTCCCCATTGACGGGGGGAGGGATAGGGCGGGGGTGAATAGTTCACCTTTAGGTTACCCCTCCCCCTTTCCCCCTCCCGCAAGGGGAGGGGGAAAGACAAC